>NZ_JPRS01000209.1 GCF_000738085.1 Cryobacterium sp. MLB-32 | reverse complement strand
ACAGGGCAAGACAAAATAATGCCGTAGAAAACAAAGGTATTCCGAGATGCTGCATTCGTCCCGCAGGGGGTTCCCTTGTGAAACGAGGAGCGAACCAGGCGCTGAGTCTGCGATTTGGCCCACATCCGTGTCGCTTAAGGTTCCCGAGACGCACCGAAGCGGAGCTGACACGGGTCGTGTGCAGCAAATGATGCGCGGTGCTGCGGCGGATGGACGAAACGCACGTTCGGCTTGGTCCACCCGCCGGTGAATGTGGTTAGTCCTGTGTGCCGTCTTCGACTGCGACGCCGTTGATATCGTCGCTGGTCTTTTCGGTTGCTGATTCCGTTCCGGACTCGTCGGCGGTACCGTCCTTGACCTCGTTTTGCACGTTGTCGGTGTCGACCGCACTCGTACCGGACTCCTCATTGGAGGTTGACGAGGCCGGGGCTGCTGGGACGGTGAGTGCTCCGGCGGTGAGGGTGGTGCCGCCGATGAGGGCGAGGGTCAGGGCTACTCCTGCGCCGATGATCTTCGTCTTTTTTTCCATGGTGTTCTGCCTTTCTTCGAGGGCCCCGCAGCTGCGCGGCCATATTTCCAAGCTAGACAGGGGCACGTGAGATGAGCGTGAGAACCAGCACGGTGGTCTTGCGTCAACGTGGAAGTGGCAGGGTTATCGTCACTGTTGTGCCGACGTTGACGCGGGACCGGAGCGTGACGTGGCCGTCGTGTGCCCGAATGATCTGGCGGACGAGGCTGAGACCGAGGCCGTGCCCTGGGTGTGATCGCACCTGATCGGATCGCCAGAAGCGGTCGAAGGCATGTCGAATTTCGTGGTCGGTCATGCCCATGCCGGTGTCACGCACGGCAATGGTGCAGGTGCCAGTTTGGGCGTAGGTGCTGATCGTGACTGTTCCGGGTGTTGGCGTGAACTTGAGTGCGTTGTCGACGACGTTGGCTATCGCTCGAGCCAGAAGCACGCGGGAGCCACGCACGTTTGAGTTGGTTCCATATTCGGCCACCAGCCGTGCCGCATCTGCGGGATCGCTCCGCCGCGTCTCGATGTCCTGCGCGACGAGCTCATCCAGGTCGACGAGCTCGTAGGTGTTTGTGAGTTCGGTTCCGGCTCCGCGGGAGAGGAGCAAGAGGTCGTTGGTGAGGCTCGTGAGGCCGTCCACGGCCCCGAGGGCGGTCTGCATCGCGTGTTCATACTCGGCGGGGGACCGCGGTGTGATGAGGGCGAGTTCCAGTTCTCCCTGGATGACGCTGAGAGGGGTGCGCATTTCGTGGGAGGCGCCGTCGATGAACCTTTGTTGCAGGTCGTAGCTTTTTCGCAACGGTGCGAGGGCTGCGCGCGCCATGACGTAGCTGGAAATCGGGACGAGCCCGAGAAGAGCGCCATACAGCACGACGAGCCCGGTTCGGAGGTTCGCGAAGCCTTGTTCGGCGGCGTTGAGGGCGCCTGCCCCGTCGGATTCTGCCGCGTCGAAGTCGAAGGTTCCGGTGACGAACAGGTAAATGCCCACCGCGAAGGCTGCAAAAAGACCGAGTTGCACCGCCGTGTATGTCACGGTCAGGCGGATCGTCGCGCGACGGAACATCAGCGATCCACGTTGATGAGGTAGCCGGCACCGCGCCGAGTCTCGATGATGTCTGTTTCGCCGGGGACCGTCAGCTTCCGCCGCAGGTAGCGAATGTAGGTTTGCACGACGTTGCTGAACCCCTCGTAGTTGCTGTCCCAGGCATGATCAATCAATTCCGTGGAGCTGATGATGGTCCCCGCGTTTCGCATCAGATATTCCAGCACAGCGAATTCCTTGGCCGTCAATACGATGGTGCGCCCGGACCGCGCGGCGGTGCGCGTGGCCGGGTCGAGCGTGACGCCTTGAGCTTCCAGCATGGGCGCGTGTGCGCGGGGCGAGCGTCGAAGGAGTGCTCGCACCCGGGCCAGTAGTTCGACAAGGTGGAACGGTTTGACGATGTAGTCGTCTGCGCCGGCATCCAGCCCTTCGACCTTGGTGCGCATGGAGTCCAGCGCGGTGAGCATGAGTACGGGTACATCGTTGTTGATTTCGCGGATGCGGCGGCACACGTCCATGCCGCCGCCCGGCAGTCCCGGGAGCATCAGGTCGAGCACGACGAGATCATAGGTGTCGACTTCGAATGCCTGAACCCCGTCGGGCGCGGTGTGGGTGACGTCGACGGCGTATCCGGCTTCGGTGAGGGTACGCCGGATAACGTCCGCAATGCGGACGTCATCCTCGACGACAAGTACCTTCACGCGCTGCCCGACGGCGTGCGGGTGATCGCGGCGTTAGTCGGCCTGTTCACCGGTTCCTGCTCCTTTGGTTGCTGTGCCCTTGGCAATCTGAACGCCGTCGACGCTGACCTGAATGGTGAAATCCACCTGATTCGTGGAACTGCGGTACAGGCTGTACGGGTTTTCGGGGTAATGGCCTACCCCTGTTTCGGTGTCGAACGAGATGGTTGTTTCCGCATTCGGCGCGAGGGTGAGTCCGTCCAGGGCGAGGTAGTACGCCTCGGTCGCCCCGGTGGTGATGTCTGTCATCTCATAGTAGGTCTCGACATGGGTCAGTGGCTTCTTGGTGGTGTTGCCGAGGGTGATTTGGAGTCGGTCGGTGATGGCGGCGCCGGAAATAGGGTCGACGTTGTCTTCGGCGGCCGCCGACACGATCGTCAGTCCCGGGGTGGTGCTGGTGTTGCTGATGGGGTTGGTCGTCACCGGTAGAACGTCACCTGTTGTGGCCGATGACGAAGCCTGGCTGGCTGGGGTGGCCGGCGACGGGGCCTGGGACATGGCGATTCCGCCGGCGACTATGAGGGCCACGACGGCGATGGGGATGATGATTTTCCACTTCATGATTGCTTCCTTTGCAGTGTTCGCCTCGTCGTTGCGAGGGCGGCGAAGACCACGGCGGCGAGGGTTGCCGCGGTGAGGGTGATGGCGTAGGGCAGCATTGCGACCCACAAGAGGCTGAGGGGCTGTTGGTTGTACTGGTCTTTGATGCCCAGAAAGGCGAACGTGAGACGTTCAAAGTGCTTTGTCACCGATGACACTTCGAGGCCGTTGCGGATGCCGTCGAAGGCGGAGAACTGAGCCAGAACGGCGACTTCGTCGGATTTCTGAATCTGCAGGGAGGCGAACAGGCCGCCGGGCACCTGATTGTCCGGGTCCATGGTGTCGCCAATCTGTGGGATGACGAGCACGAAGGCAAGCCAGATGACCAGGGCCACGATGAGGCCGGTGCTCAATCGTGTGGACAGGGCGGTGAGTCCCACGGCCAGGGCGGTCCAGAACACGAGGTAGAACCAGGCGAAACCGCCGACGATGAGGAGCCGTGCCACGTCGATTCCGTGGATGGGAGCGTGGCCGATCGTGACAACGGCGATCAGCGACACGGCCGTGAGTACCATTACGACACCGAACCATACGATCGACAGGCCGAGGATCTTCCCGCCGGCGAAGGAAAACCGACTGACCGGACGGCTGAGAAAGAGAGCCAGGGTGCCCCGGTACTTTTCCTTGGCGATGGTTCCGTAACCGAGCACGATGGCAAAGAGTGCTCCCAGAATTTCCAGGTATTCGATTCCGCCGCGCAGCAGCTTCAACGGGAACAGCTGGGGAGCGGCCGCGGTGACCGTGCTGCCGCTCTGGGCGAGCTGGGCTACATAGAGGTTGTAGGCATCCAGTTGGGTTCCAAAATTTGCGGAGGCCACGGCAACAGAGATGAGCGTTGCGATGGCGAGGAAGGCGATCAGGATTGCGAAGAGGCGATCCCTGCGCAGGTCCAGTAGTTCCTTTTCGGCGACAATCCAGGTGTCATTCATTCAGACCACTCCTCAGGGTGCGGCGTGGTGTGACGACCACGATCCAGGTCATTGCGATCAGAACGGTCACAAGCACCAGGACGCTCACCGCGGGACTGCCCGTCACGCTGTCATCGCGAAGCAGGATGCTGGCGGCGCGTTTGAACTGTTCGGTGATGGCGAACGGCCCCGTGAGGGTTCCGACGACATCGAATGAGACGCCGCCCGACGAGGGGGCGAGCGCGGGAACGGGGTTCAACAACGCCACGGGGCGAGCGGCGGTGCCGATCTGCGGGAGGACGAACGCGATTGCACTCCAGACGACGAACGGCACGAGGAGCGCGGTGGTTTCCTTGCGACTGTAGAGTCCAGTGAGCATGCCGAGCAGGGCGAAAATCATCATCAGCACCCAGGACAGCGCCGCGAACCCGATTATCCGCGCCGTCGAGTCGGGGCCGAGCGGCATGCCGGTGATAATGCTGATGGAGGCCCAGCTGATGATCGTGCTGGCGGCCAGAACGCCCGCAATAACGGTGCCCAGGCCCAGGAACTGCCCGACAAGACGCAGGATGGTGCTCACTGGTCGGCTGAGAATGAGATCGGCGGTGGCTGTTTTACGGTCACGGAGCGTGGCCTGGACCCCGAGGATGATCGCCATCAGGACGCCGATGAGCACGACATAGATCACCGAATTGCGTGAGTAGTACAGGGGCGGGACGGCCGCGAATGGATTGGGGGCCGTCGTGAGCCCGTCGGCCAGGATCTTTTCATACACGCGGGTGACGGTGCTGTTGGTGATCCAGCCGATCAGTGACGACACGGACACCATGCCGAGGAACACGATCAGAAGGAGGAGCGCCACGCGGGCTCGGAGGGTGCAGAGGATTTCATGGCGGGCGCTGGTGAGGATGGTATTCATACGGCGGCCGAGTCGAGTTGGAAGTAGATGTCTTCCAGGGACTCGTTTGCGGGGAAGGCCGCGAGGGTCTGTTTCAGTGAGTCGTGGTGCACCAGGCGACCGTGGTTGAGGATGCCGATGCTGGTACACGTTTTGGTTACCTCGGAGAGCAGGTGCGTGTTCATGAAGATTGTCATGCCGAATTCGCGGTTCAGCCGCACGACTGTTTCCCGCAGCGTTCGCACTCCCTCCGGGTCCAGTCCTGATGTTGGTTCGTCCAGGAACAAGACGGCGGGCGAGTGCAGGATGGCCTGGGCGATGCCCACGCGCTGGCGCATGCCCTTGCTGAATGTTCCAACTCGTTGGTTGTCGTGGTCGGTGAAATCGAGAAAGCCCAGCACATCGTGGATTCGAGCGTCCGGACGGCGTAAGCCGGACAGGCGTGCAAAAAACCGAAGATTTT
>NZ_JPRS01000208.1 GCF_000738085.1 Cryobacterium sp. MLB-32 | reverse complement strand
GCAACAACGGAATAATTCGTTGGTGGAACTCGGCAGGCTCGATCTGCGTTAAGCTCGATTTACGTTACAAACTGGAGGCCTTTGTTGTTTAGCGCCATTGCGCGGATTTTCCGCACGCCGGACCTTCGTAAGAAGATCGGCTTCACACTGGGCATTATTGCCTTGTTCCGACTGGGCTCGTTCATTCCGGCCCCCTTCGTGGACTTCGGCAACGTGCAGGCCTGTCTTGCGGCGAATCAGGGCACCAGCGGCCTCTATGAGCTCGTCAACCTCTTCAGCGGTGGCGCGCTGCTCAAACTTTCCGTGTTTGCGCTGGGCATCATGCCCTACATCACGGCATCGATCATCGTGCAGTTGCTGCGCGTGGTCATCCCCCACTTCGACACCCTCTATAAAGAGGGAGCGTCGGGCCAGAGCACACTGACCCAGTACACGCGGTACCTCACGATCGCCCTCGGCATCCTCCAGTCGACGACACTGATCACGGTGGCGCGCAGTGGCGCCCTGTTCGGTACGTCGGCAAGTGCCGAGTGCACGCAGCTCATCACCAACGATGCCTGGTACGCCATCATGCTTATGGTCATCACCATGACCGCCGGCACCGGCGTCATCATGTGGATGGGCGAGCTCGTCACCGAGCGCGGCGTGGGCAATGGAATGTCGCTCTTGATTTTCACCTCCATCGCGGCGCTGTTCCCGGTCTCCCTCGCATCCATCGGCCGCGTGCAGGGCCTCGACGTGCTGCTGATCGTCATCGCGGTCGGACTTCTGGTTGTGGCGGCGGTGGTCTTCGTTGAACAATCGCAGAGACGGATCCCGGTGCAATACGCCAAGCGGATGGTGGGTCGCCGCACCTATGGCGGTAACAACACTTACATCCCGATCAAGGTCAACATGGCCGGCGTCATCCCGGTGATCTTCGCGTCATCGCTGCTCTACCTGCCCGCGCTGATCGCGCAGTTCAACCAGCCGGCTGCCGGTCAGGAACCCATCCCGTGGGTCGTCTGGATCTCCAACAACCTCACCAGCGGTGAGCACCCGTTGTACATGGCCATGTACTTCCTGCTGATCATCGGCTTCACGTACTTCTACGTGGCGATTACGTTCAACCCCGAAGAAGTCGCCGACAACATGAAGAAGTACGGCGGGTTCATCCCCGGAATCCGCGCCGGACGCCCGACGGCCGAGTACCTCGACTTCGTGCTGACGCGCATCACCCTCCCCGGTTCCATCTATCTGGGACTCATCGCCCTCCTCCCGCTGATCGCCTTCTCGGTGATCGGGGCGGACCAGAACTTCCCGTTCGGTGGCGCGAGTATTCTGATCGTCGTCGGCGTCGGGCTCGAGACGGTCAAGCAGATCGACTCGCAACTGCAACAGCGACATTATGAGGGGCTCCTTAAATGACCCGACTGCTTTTGATCGGCCCGCCCGGAGCGGGCAAGGGCACGCAGGCCACCCGCCTCGCCGAAGCCTTTGCCATTCCGGCCGTGTCCACCGGAGATATCTTCCGGTTCAACGTGAAGAACGAAACCGCCCTCGGGCTCGAAGTGAAGGCGTTCATCGATGCCGGAGCCTACGTTCCGGATTCCCTCACCAACGCGATTGTCAAGGACCGCCTGGGCGAAGCAGACGCTGCCGCCGGTTTCCTGCTCGATGGCTACCCTCGCACGACCGACCAGGTGGCCGAGCTCGATCGCCTGCTCGACGCCGATGGCACGAAGCTCGACGCCGTTGTTCTCATCACGGCCGACACCGACGAGGTCGTGTCCCGGCTGCTCAAGCGCGCCGAGGAGCAGGGCCGCGCCGATGACACCGCCGACGTCATCCGTCATCGTATGGATGTGTACGCCGAGCAGACCGCACCGCTGATCGATGTGTACACGTCGCGCGGGCTTGTCGTGACGATCGACGGTCTGGGTGCCGTTGACGTGGTGACCTCACGTATCCTCGAGGCGCTTGCCGACCGCGGATTGCACACAACCGACACCATCTAAGGGCTGCGACATCAGTCGCAGCTAGTTTGTAGGCACTGCCATGAGCTTTCGACGCTCAATTTATAAGAATCCTGCTCAGCTGCGATTGATGATCGCACCCGGCCTGGCCACGGCGGCATCGCTCGCCGCGGCCAGGGCGGCCGCCGTCGCAGGCGCCACCACCCTTGATCTGGACGCCGCGGCCGAGGCCGCGATCGTCGCGCTGGGGGGCAAGCCGAACTTCAAACTCGAAGAGGGCTACCATCACACCGTGTGCGCGTCCGTCAACGACGAGGTTGTGCACGGTATCCCCACGGGACGTGTTCTTGTGCCGGGTGACATCGTCTCCATCGACAGCGGCGCGATCATCGAGGGCTGGAACGGCGACGCGGCCTTCACGATCGTCATCCCCGACCCGGAGCGTCCGGAGCTCGTGGCGGAACGCCAGAAGCTCTCCGACGTGACGGAGCAGTCGCTGTGGCACGGCATCGCCCGCCTCGCAACCGCCGGCCACCTCAACGAGGTCGGCGAGGCAATTGAGGACTACGTGGAGAGCCAGGGCACGTACGGCATTTTGACGGACTACGTGGGCCATGGGATCGGGCGCTCCATGCACGAGGCGCCCCCCGTGTTCAACTACCGCGTGCGGGCCAAAGGGCCCGAGATCAAGCCGGGGCTCGTCGTGGCCATCGAGCCGATGGTGGTGCTCGGCTCGATTGAGACCGACGTGCGCCCCGACGACTGGACGGTCGCCACGAGCGACGGCCTGGCGGCCGCGCACTGGGAGCACAGCATTGCCGTGCACAAGGGCGGAATCTGGGTTCTCACCGCCGAAGACGGGGGAGCTGCGGGGCTGGCCCAGTTCGGAATTGTTCCCGTTCCCATCGCCTGACCCGACTATCGCCTAACCCGACTATCGGCTGACCAACCTGTCGACCGATCGGTGCGGGGGGCCTATTTGTCGATGAGGTGTACGAGTTCGTCGATGAAGGACGTGAAGTCGACCGAGCGCTTGATGAGGCGCTGCACGTCGGCGCGCTCGGTGAAGACCTCGACGAACTGGTCGAAGAACGATTGAAATGACGCGCGCCCCGCTGCGCTGAAAGCGATCAGGGCCACGACGTTCACGCGGCTGTCCCCCCAGGGCATGGAAGCGTCATTGACCGCGATGGCGATCGAGGTCTGCCGCGCGGTCATGGCCATGGCGTGGGGAACCGCCAGGTGGTCCGTGAATGCGGTCGACGACATCCGTTCGCGTTCGATGGCCCCGTCCACGTAACTCGGGTCGATGAGCCCGCGAGCCACCATGCGCCCCCCGAGCTCCCGGATCATCGCCTCCTCGTTCGGTGCGGAGAAGTTGTGCAGGTACAGGGACTCGTCGAAGAACTTCAAGAGGTCGTCTTTGATCTGCGCGCGGCGGCGAAGGCGGCGCACTCGGATGGCCGCCTCGCGGATGCGGTGCACGTCACCCTCCGTGAGGAATGGCTGGATGACGATCACGCCGACGGCAGGAATCGGGGGATCGATGGTGGTGAGTACGAGGTCGGCTCGGAGTTCCGTCCATGGCACGTCGCTGCGGGTGATCTGCTCCACGACCATGAGGTCATCGCTCAGGAGGCGTTCGACGCGCTGGCGAAGCTGCACATGCATCGTGTAGTAGTTCGGGCAGACGATGATGCAGGTGACGAGTTCCTCGGTGCGCGACTGTTGCTCGAGGTACGACCCGACGTGCATCGCGATGTACGCGATCTCGTCGTCGTTGATGCGGATCTGCACCTGGCGCTGTAACTCGCTCGCGATATACACGGAGAGCTCGTAGATCATCGGGTACGCGGTCTTGATCGATCGCGTGAGCGGGTTGCGGGAGTAGTCCTGACCCTCTGCGCGGTCAATCAGGTTGCGCACGTGCAGGGTGAGCCGGGTGATGAAATCGTTGTCCGCCAGGTCGACAAGGTATTCCTCGCTGGCCTGCGCCACGATGCGACGCACCACGTCGAGGTCGTCGGCGCGGGCGACGTTCTCGCTGATGGTGTCTGTACCGTGATCGTGGCCCGGTGTCAGAACTCGGGTCTGCAGCAGGAGCACGAGATAGGCGAGGTCGGCGACGTCGAGCACAACGCCGAAATGGGTGTCGATCAGGCCGGCCAGCGCGATGCCGAGGCCGGGGCCCGCGACCGGGGACGTGTCGGCTTCGGCGACCGCGCGCTTACCGACCCTGTCGACGGCGATCGCGACATGCAGCAGAACATTGTTGGTGCCGTACTCGTTGACAAAGTATCCCTGCGCGTCGAGCATGGCGATCAGATCGGTCTTGAACGCGCCCAGGCTGTTCGACGCGAACTCCCTCTGAATGGCCGCGAGCTCCAGGAAACCCCTCGCGCTCTCCTCCCGGAACATCCTGCTGAGCAGCCGTCGTCGTTCCGTTTCGGAGCCGACGAGGGTGACGAGGCTGCCATGGCGCACGAGCGAGAGCCCCGTGTCGGGCAGGAGCGCGCGTACGCGGGCAAGGTCGGCCTCGACGGTGGAGTCGCTCACGAAAACGTCGGCAGCGAGCTCATAGACGTCGAGACCCTCCGTGGAATCGGTAAGCCGGCGCACCAGCTGATACAGGCGGCTTTGGGGTGTGTCCGTCTCCGGCTGTCGCTTCGGCTGGCCGGCACGGAATGCCTCGTAGGCCTCTCGATTGAGGCGGTACCCCGCCGGACCCGATTCGATGACATCGAGCGGATCCGCCGCTGCTTTCACGCTCGTGACATAGCTTCGAACGCTGCGTGGCGTCACACCGAGATACTCGGCCAGCTCACCCGCGGTCACCCAGACGGAGGAACGCAGAAGGTAGTCGAGCATCCTCGCGTGCTTGTCACTCATTGTGCCCTGTGGTTAGTCGTGCGTGATCCCATCAATTCGATCTTATCCCGCACACGCGGTGTTTCCGGGGGTGCGGAAACGGGTCTGGTGGCCCCCGGAAGAGTCGCGCCGCAGACTGTAGTGAGCCTGAAGTGCGTCGACGAAGAAAGGGTGAATCGATGAGGATTCATGTTGTGTGTGGTGCCGGAGCGTCCAGCACATTCGTGGCGCTGCGCGTGCGCAAAAGTGCCGCTGCCCGCGGACTCGACGTGCACGTGACAGCAGGAAGCGAAGCCGACCTGGCAGGGCTCCTGCCGATCATCGACGTGCTTCTTGTCGGTCCCCACCTGGCCCCGCGGTTCACGGAGATGCAGCAGCAGGCCGAAGCGGCCGACGCGCAGGCCCGCCTCATGCCGTCGGCGGTCTTTGCCGCTCGCGACGGCGAGGAGGCTCTCGACCTGGCCATCGCTGCGACCGGTACCCGCTCATGAGCGTCGCTTCTCTCCCCTCCCCGACGTGTCAAGACACCCCGCACGCAACGAAAGGCACCGCAATGATCGAACGAACCGTTCTCGTCGCCTCGACCCATGGTCTGCACGCCCGCCCGGCGAAACTCTTCAGTCAGGCCGCCGCCGCGGTGGGAACGCCCGTCACGCTGACCAAGGCTGGCGGTAAGACAGTGAACGCCGCGAGCATCCTCGGCATCATCTCCCTCGGAATCGGCCACGGCGACGAAGTCACCCTCACAGCCGACGGCGACACGGCCGAGACCATCCTCGACGAGCTGGCACTGCTGCTGCTCACCGACCACGACGCCTAGGGGCTCGGAATGCACCTGCAGGGAATCGGAATCGGCGGCGGAGTCGTCGTGGGACGCATCGTGCGCATGCCCGACCCGCTGCCCGAACCCGTCGCCACGCCGAGCGCGCTGACCCCTGCCGTGGAGGGCAACCGGGTCGCCGAAGCCCTCGGCGCCGTGGCTGCCGACCTTCTCGCCCGCGCGGAGCGGGCCGGGGGAGTGGCCGGTGAGGTGCTGGAGGCACAGTCCATGATGGCGGAGGACCCCACTCTCGTCGACGACGTGACGCTGCGGCTCGCGGCGGGTGCAACGGCAGAACGTGCCGTGTTCGAGGCCTTCACCGCGTTCCGCGACATGCTCATCGAGCTGGGCGGCTACATGGCCGAACGGGCGGGCGACCTCACCGACATCTCCCAGCGGGTCATCGCGCGTCTTTCGGGTGTTTCGGCACCCGGAGTGCCCGATCCAGGGCATCCGTTCATTCTCGTGGCCCGCGACCTGGCCCCGGCCGACACGGCAACGCTCGACCTCGGCCAGGTGCTCGGGCTCATCACCCTCGACGGCGGACCGACCTCGCACACCGCAATCCTGGCCCGAGAGAAGTCCATCGTTGCCCTCGTGGGCGCGGCCGGCGCCGCGAGCCTGTGCGATGGCGACGAGGTCATCCTCGACGCCGCGAACAGCGTGGTTGTCACCTCGCCCAGTGCCGAACAGCGCGCCGAGGCGCGAGCCCGGGAGGCCGCCCGTGCCGCCCGGGCGCTTGCCCCGGTGTCGCCCGGTCGGTTGGCGGACGGCACGCCCATCCCGCTGCTGGCCAACCTCGGGTCGGCGGATGGCGCGGAGGCGGCGGTCGCCCTCGGCGCGGAAGGGGTCGGTCTGTTCCGCACCGAATTCCTTTTCCTCGACGCCGTGAACGCGCCGACAGTGACCCAGCAGCGCGTGGAATACGAGCGGATGCTGCGCGCCTTCCCCGGAAAGAAGGTCGTCGTGCGCGCCCTCGACGCCGGGGCGGACAAACCGCTGGCCTTCCTCAACGACGCCCGCGAAGAAAACCCAGCCCTCGGATTGCGAGGACTGCGCGCCCTGCGTGCGTCCGAGCAGATACTGCGCGACCAGCTGGCGGCCCTCGCGCAGGCGGACGCCGCGACCGATGCGGAACTGTGGGTGATGGCCCCCATGGTCGCGACCGTCGAGGAAACCCGCTACTTCGTTGGCCTGGCCCGTGAACTCGGACTCCGCACCGCGGGGGTGATGGTGGAGATCCCCTCCGCGGCGCTGCTGGCCGACCGGATCCTGCGGCACGCGGACTTCGCGTCCATCGGCACGAACGACCTCACTCAGTACACGCTCGCCGCCGACCGCATGCTCGGCTCGGTGGCCGGGTTTCAGGACCCGTGGAACCCAGCGGTGCTCCGGCTCGTGGCCGACGTCGGTGCGGCCGGTGCCGCGCTGGGCAAGCCCGTTGGCGTTTGCGGCGAAGCCGCCGCCGACCCGCTTCTTGCCGTGGTGCTCGTGGGGCTTGGCGTGACCAGCCTCTCGATGTCGGCGTCGGCCCTCGCCGACGTGCGCGCCGCACTCGGTGACGTCACACGAGACCAAGCCCGGATGCTCGCCGAGCTCGCCCTTGCGGCCGACGATGCGGTATCCGCCCGTGCCCTGGTCACGACCCGGGCCGCCGACCTTCTCTCTTCACCGTCCCCGACTGAACCATCCCTTGCAGCCCCCCAGGAAAGACACCCTAGAAAGGTACTCAAATGACGACGACGTCAGCCGACACCAAGCGAACGGGCACCCGTGTGCACGTTCAGCGCTTCGGCACATTCCTCAGCGGAATGGTCATGCCCAACATCCCCGCATTCATCGCGTGGGGTCTGATCACCGCACTGTTCATCCCCACGGGCTGGACCCCCAACGAGACCTTTGCCGCCTTCGTCGACCCGATGATCATCTACATGCTGCCGCTGCTGATCGCCAACACCGGCGGCCGCATGATCTATGACACTCGCGGCGGAGTGGTCGCCACGATCGCCACGATGGGTGTGATCGTCGGCAGCAGCATCCCCATGTTCATTGGTGCCATGATCGTGGGCCCGCTGGCCGCTTACCTCCTGAAGAAGGTCGACAGCATCTGGGAGGGCAAGATCAAGGCCGGCTTCGAGATGCTCGTGAACAACTTCACCGCCGGAATCCTCGGTGCCATCCTCGCCCTCGGCGCGTTCGTGGGCATCGCCCCCCTCGTGACCGGACTGAGCAAGCTGCTCGAAACCGGCGTCGACTTCCTGATCGCCAACGGATTGCTGCCCCTCGCGAGCATCCTGATCGAACCGGGCAAGGTTCTCTTCCTCAACAACGCCATCAACCACGGCGTACTCACCCCGCTCGGCGTGCAGCAGGTGGCCGACAACGGCAAATCGATCCTGTTCCTGCTCGAGGCCAACCCCGGCCCCGGACTCGGCATCCTCCTCGCCTTCACGTTCTTCGGAGTCGGCATCGCCCGGGCCAGCGCGCCCGGCGCCATCATCATCCAGTTCTTCGGCGGCATCCACGAGATCTACTTCCCCTACGTGCTCATGAAGCCCATGCTCATCCTCGCCGCCATCGGCGGCGGGATGACCGGTGTGGCTATCAACGTTGCCTTTGCGACCGGCCTGCGCGCCCCCGCCTCGCCCGGCAGCATCGTCGCCGTGCTCTTCCAGACGGCGCCGGACAGCTACGTGGGCGTCATCCTCTCGGTCATCGGTGCCGCAACGGTGTCGTTCCTGATCGCCGCGGTCATCCTGCGGGCCAGCCGCCGCCGCGACCTCGCTGCGGGCGACGGCCTCGACCTGATCGCCGCCGTGGCGAAGACCGAAGCCAACAAGGGCAAGTCCAGCTCGGTACTCGGCAGCCTCGTGGGCTCCGGCGCAACGGATGCCTCGGTCGGCGACCGCGCATCCGCTCGTGAGCTGCGCAACATCGTCTTCGCCTGCGACGCCGGAATGGGCTCAAGCGCGATGGGCGCCTCCGTGCTGCGGAACAAGATCAAGAAGGCCGGAATCGAGGGCATCACGGTGACCAATCAGTCGATCGCGAACCTCGACGGCAGTGCCGACCTCGTGATCACCCATCAGGATCTTACCGACCGTGCCCGGGCCACGTCGCCCGATTCCGCGCACGTCTCCGTGGACAATTTCATGAACAGCCCGAAGTATGACGAAGTAGTGGGCATGCTCGAGCAGCAAACGACCGAAGGAGCCACCAAATGACCCAGATCCTCGAACCCCGCAACCTCGTGGCGAACGGAACCGCCCGCACGCGGGACGACGCGATTCGCGAGGCCGGCGGCCTGCTCGTGGCCTCCGGCGCCGTGAGCGACGACTACGTGGCGTCCATGTTCGAGCGCGAAGCCTCCGTCTCGACGTACATGGGCAACTTCCTGGCTATCCCGCACGGCACGAACGACGCGAAGGAGTCGATTGTGCGCTCCGCGCTCTCGTTCGTGCGCTACGCCGAGCCGATCGACTGGAACGGCCAGCCCGTTCGGTTCGCCGTGGGAATCGCCGGACTCAACAACGAGCACCTCGAGATCCTCTCGAAGATCGCCATCGTGTTCTCCGACGAAGACGAGGTGACGAAGCTCCTCGACGCTGGTTCGGCCGAGGATATCTTCGCCCTCCTCGAGGAGGTCAACGCAGAATGAAGGCCATTCACTTCGGCGCGGGCAACATTGGGCGCGGTTTCGTCGGACTCCTGCTGCACGAAGCTGGGTACGAGGTTGTCTTCGCCGATGTGAATTCGGCACTCATCGACGCGTTGCACGCCGCGCCGAGCTATGAGGTTCACGAGATGGGGGAGGGCGCCCAGCAGCACACTGTGCGGGGCTTCCGCGCCATCAACAGCGCCACCGAAACCGAGGCGCTGATCGAGGAGATCGCCACGGCGGACGTCGTCACGACGGCCGTGGGCCCGAACATCCTCAGGTTCGTGGCCCCGGTGATCGCGGCCGGGCTTGCTCGCCGAGCGGCGTCGCTTGCGCCGCTCGCTGTGATGGCGTGCGAGAACGCCATCAATGCCACCGATCTGCTCGCCGAGCATGTGCACAGCCATGTGGCCGTGGCCGACTGGCCGCACATTTCCGCTCGGGCAGCGTTCGCCAACACGGCGGTGGACCGCATTGTGCCCAACCAGGCCGCGGATGCCGGTCTCACGGTGACGGTGGAGGCATTCTACGAGTGGGTCATCGAACGCGGTGTGTTCGGAGCTGACGTTCCCACCATTCCGGGGGCGACCTTCGTCGACAACCTTGAGCCGTACATCGAGCGCAAGCTGTTCACGGTGAACACCGGGCATGCCACGATCGCCTACCTCGGGAGCCAGACCGGTGTGACGACGATCGCGGAGGCGCTCGATGTGCCCGCCGTGGTGGCCGCAGCCCGCGCTGTGCTCGAAGAGACCTCGGCGCTTCTCGTGGCCAAGCACGGGCTTGATGCAGCAGCCAGCGTGCCTACCGCGAGAAGATCCTCATTCGGTTCAGTAACCCCGCCCTGCTCGACACCGTCGAGCGGGTCGGACGCCAGCCGCTGCGCAAGCTCAGCCGCAACGAACGCTTCATTGGCCCGGCGGCGGAGCTCGCAGAATCGGGCGTCACCCCCGTGGCGCTCCTGGGTGCCATCGGCGCGGCGCTGCACTTCCGCGTTGCGGCCGACGAGCAGAGCGTGGAACTGCAGCGGATGCTGCGGGCCGAGAGCGCGGAGCACGTCGTCGAGCAGGTCTGTGGGCTTGATTCGGCGCATCCGCTCTTCGCGTCGGTCGTGCTCGAAGTACGACGCGCGCAGGGATTATAGGACTGAATTGCCAAAAGGCAATTTCATACCATAAGATTGACCCTTGGTGTCCGGCTTCGCCTTTTCGGCGTGTCTGAACACCACATCCACGCATGACCAGCAATCAATACAAAGAGCGACAGTGAGGCTATGGCCAAAAAAGACGGTGTCATCGAAATCGAGGGCGCGGTAGTCGAAGCTCTGCCCAACGCGATGTTTCGCGTTGAGCTGTCCAACGG
>NZ_JPRS01000207.1 GCF_000738085.1 Cryobacterium sp. MLB-32 | reverse complement strand
ATAACACTCAGTTTGAAGAAGCTGCTTTAGCGTCCACTATGTGGTTCTCGATGTACGGTCGAGAACAAATAACTAAATACATTTGTATAAGTTTGTTCGATTCATCGGAAGATGTTTCGGCGGCTATAGCAAGAGGGAAACGCCCGGTCACATTCCGAACCCGGAAGCTAAGACTCTTTGCGCCGATGGTACTGCAGGGGGGACCCTGTGGGAGAGTAGGACACCGCCGGACTTAACTTAGAAATAAACAAAATGGCCACCCGATGGGTGGCCATTTTGCGTTAAGGCTTAGGCTATTGAAGGCGTCGAAAAGACGTTACTAATTACACAGGAGACACAGTGAGCCCTTCAGGAACGCACGGCGATGACGCACGCAACGGCCGGGATGACCGCCGCGCAGGCGGAAACCAGAGCGGACGACCCCAGGGGGCCCGCGACGGCGCGACAGGTGCGCCCCGCTCCGGAGGGTACGACGGTCGTTCGCAGCGTCCACAGCAGGGTGGCGACCGCGCTCCCTACCGTGGCAACTCTGACCGTCCGTCCGGTGGAAACGACCGCGCTCCGTACCGCGGCAACTCAGACCGCCCTCAGGGTGGCGAGCGTGCTCCGTACCGTGGCAACAGCGACCGTCCCTCCTACGGAGACCGTCCGCAGCAGGGTGGCGATCGTGCTCCCTACCGTGGCAACTCTGACCGTCCGTCCGGTGGAAACGACCGTGCGCCGTACCGCGGCAACTCCGAGCGTCCGTCCTATGGGGATCGCCCGCAGCGCGACGGCGACCGTCCCGCCTACCGTGGCAACTCTGACCGCCCCTCGAGTGGTGGCGAGCGTCCCCCCTACCGTGGCAACAGCGATCGCCCGTCCGGTGGGAACGGCCGCGCCCCGTCCCGTGGCAACTCCGACCGCCCGTCCACCGGTGGTGAGCGTGCTCCGTACCGTGGCAACTCCGATCGTCCGGCGTACAAGGGCAACTCCGATCGTCCGTCCGGCGATCGTCCTGCCTACAAGGGCAATTCCGACCGTCCGTCGGGATCCGGCGAGCGTAAGCCTTGGGCCAAGGACGGCGAACGTTCCGAGCGTCCGCGTCAGGACAGCGACCGTCGCCCCGGCGGCATGGCCACGCAGCGCGGCGGAAACCCGAACCGCGCCGGTGCTCCGCGTGATGCCGGCAAGAAGCTGTGGACCAAGGACGGAGCTCCCGCCCGCAACGACCGCGATGCCCGGGTCGTCGAAGAGGAAATGACCGAAGAGCAGCGGATGCAGCGCGAGCTGCGTTCCGTTCGCGCGCGTCACGATGACCCCGAGCTGCCCGACGATATTTCGGCCAACGACCTCGACCGCATTGCCCGCAACGAGCTCAAGACCCTGACCAAGGAGAACGCCGAGACCGTCGGACGCCACCTGGCTATGGCCGCGCGCGTCATCGACGACAACCCGGAGCTCGCCCACCAGCACGTCATGTCTGCCGCGCGTCGCGCCGGCCGCATCGGTGTGGTGCGCGAGAGCCTGGCGATTACGGCGTACGCGACCGGCGACTTCGCCCTCGCACTCCGTGAGCTCCGCACCTATCGTCGTATCTCCGGATCCAACGACCAGCTGGCTCTCATGGTCGACAGCGAGCGGGGGGTCGGTCGTCCTGACCGTGCCCTCGAACTCGGCCGTTCCGTCGATCGCAGCACGTTGCCAGCTGCGGTTCAGGTGTCCCTGGCGATTGCCATGTCCGGTGCGCGGCTCGACCTCGGCGAAACCGAGGCGGCCCTCGGCGAACTGGAAATTCCGCAGCTCGACCCGAACACCGCGTTCTCCTATAGCCCCGAATTGTTTGTCGCCTACGCCGAGGTTCTCAACGACCTCGGTCGTGAAGAAGAAGCCGAGAAGTGGCTCGAACGTGCCGAACGCGCCGATTCTGCCTCGGATCCACGGGTGACGTAGACGAGACCATCGAGATCCTTGAGATTGAGGAGGACGACGACGAAGCCCTCGCCGAGGAAGCGTCTGACGCCGGCGATGACGACTCGGACGACGACGATAACGACGATGCGAACGACGCGACCGACATCAGCGTCGACGACTCGCAGACGGTGGAGTCCGATGAGGATTCCGCCCAGTCGGCGGAAGCCACCGAGGCCGACGTCGACCGGGACCGCTGACGCCGTGGCGGGATTCTTTCGCAAGGCGACGGTGAGCGCCGACATCGTGACGCCGCTCACCGGCGTCGACGTGCTCCTCGCCGACCTTGACGGCGTCGTGTACGCCGGACCGGCGGCGATACCGTTTGCCGTGGAGAGCCTGAACCGTGCTGCCGAGACCGTGCGGGTGGGCTACATCACCAACAACGCCTCGCGCACCGACCAGTCTGTGGCGAACCATCTCACCGAACTCGGCCTCACGGTCGGGGCGACGGATGTCGTCACCTCCCCGCAGGCCGCTGTGCGGCTGCTCGCGGGTGAGGTGCCCGCGGGGGCGCGCATCCTGGTCGTCGGCGGCGAAGGCCTCGTCTCCGAGGTCGAAAAAGCCGGCTTCGTGGTGACGCGCTCGGCCGACGACAACCCGGCCGCCGTCATCCAGGGCTTCGCGCCCGACGTGGGCTGGGCGCACCTCGCCGAGGCTTCGTTTGCGCTGAGCCCTGATGGGCCCACCGCCGGAATTCCGTGGATCGCCACCAACACCGACTGGACCATTCCGGTGGCGCGGGGGATCGCCCCTGGAAACGGCACGCTCGTATCCGCCGTGCACACCGCAGTCGGTCGCCTTCCCATCGTGGCCGGCAAGCCGGAGGCGGCGATCTTTGTGGAAGCGATCAACCGGTTTGGCGCGAGCACGGCGCTGTTCATCGGTGACCGTCTCGACACCGACATCCTCGGGGCCAATCGCGCCGGAATTCCGGCCGTTCTGGTGCTGACCGGCATCGACAAGGCCAAGCAGGCCCTGGCCGCCGATGCCGATTCCCGCCCCGCGTTTCTGCTCACCGACCTGCGGCAGCTGCACGAACCGTATCCCGAGACGGTGTTCTCCAAGGACGGTGCCACGGCCACCGTTGCGGGTGCGAGCGTGAGCATCCGCGGCAATACGGTGGAGATTACGAACGACGGCGACGGCGGAATCAACCTGCTGCGCGCCGCCTGCGCCGCGATTTGGAACTCGGGTCGCCCAATTTATGGCCTCAACGTTCCCGAGCGACTGTATGCGGCGCAGTAGCCTAGATACGTGACTTCTCAGCTAAACAATTCCGACGTGACCGATCTCGGTTCTCGACTGACCGTGATCGACGAGCAACCCCTCGAGGAGCGGGCTGCGGCCTTCCTGCAGGTGCATGACGAGCTGCAGGCCCGCCTCGAAGACTCCGACCAGCCCACCGGTGCCGACGCGTGAGCGCTAACGATGTGAGCGGCTACCGCTCCAACGAAGAACGGATGGCCCAGATGGGCCGGTCTGCCGCCGACGATGTTCCCCTCACCGAAGAGGAGCTCGCCGAAGCGGCCGAGCACGCGATCGAACCTCCCGAGCTCCTGCGTCTGGACGCGGCCCTCACCGAGCGTGGTCTGGTGCGGTCGCGCACCGTCGCGGCCAAGCTCATCGCCGGGGGACTCGTGACGGTCGACGGCCTGCCGGTCGTCAAAGCGTCCCACCGCGTGAGCGAGGATGCGGTTCTCGCCGTTGCGGCGACCGACCACTACGTGAGCCGTGGCGCGCACAAGCTCATCGCCGCTCTCGACGCTTTCGAGATTCCCGTCACGGGCCGCACGGTTCTGGACGCGGGCGCCTCGACCGGCGGGTTCAGCCAGGTGGTGCTCGAACGCGGCGCCGCCCACGTGATCGCCGTCGATGTGGGCCACGGGCAGCTTGCCCCCCTGCTCGCCAAGGAGCCACGGCTCACGCTGGTGGAGGGTTTCAATCTGCGCTATTCCACGGCAGCGAAGCTCGAAGCAGAGAGCGGCATCAGTGCGCGGGCTGACCTCGTCGTCGCCGACCTGTCTTTCATCTCCCTCACCACCGTGCTGCCGGCACTGTTGGCCACCGCGGCGGAGGGCGCCGACTTCGTGCTGCTCATCAAGCCGCAGTTCGAGGTGGGACGTGGCGGTATCCGGGAAGGCATCGTGCACAACGCCGGCCTGCGTTCCGACGCCGTCGCCGGTGTGCTCTGGGCAGGCTGGGACCTCGGCCTGCGCACGAACGGCCTCATCGCCTCGCCCATCGCCGGAGCGGCCGGCAACCACGAGTACCTGGTCTGGCTCAGCGCCACCGCCGGGACCAGTCCCACCGAATGGAGCGATCGAATCGAATCGCTCGTGGGAGCCTGACGCGATGACCCAGCTGCCGCGTCACATTCTTATCGTCGCCCACACGGGGCGCGGCGAGTCCCTTGAGGCAGCCGTCACGGTGGCGGGGCAGCTCATCGCCGCTGGCGCCGTGCCCGTGCTCGCGACCAACGAACGCGACGACGTGCTCGCCGCCGCACCGGACCTCGCCGGTCACCTGGGACTGCTCGGCGATACCGTGCAGCCCGCTGACCTCGAGCTCGTCATCGTGCTCGGCGGTGACGGCACCATCCTGCGCGCCGCCGAACTCGTGCGCGGATGCTCCGCGCCCCTTCTCGGCATCAACCTCGGCCACGTGGGATTCCTGGCCGAAAGCGAACGTGACGACCTTGGGTTCGCGGTGCGCCGTGCCCTTCACCGTGACTACGCGGTGGAGGAGCGGATGACCCTGAGTGTGCGGGTGAAGGTCTACGACGAGGTGGTCTACGAAACGTGGGCGCTCAATGAGGCCACCGTCGAGAAGGCCAGCCGCGAACGCATGATCGAGGTGGTCATCGAGGTGGACGGACGACCGCTCTCCTCATTCGGCTGCGACGGCGTCGTGTTGTCGACCCCCACGGGCTCCACCGCGTATGCCTTTTCGGCTGGCGGCCCCATCGTGTGGCCCACGCTCGACGCCTGATGCTCGTGCCGCTGAGCGCCCACGCACTCTTCGCCCGTCCGCTCGTCGTCGCGCCAGACAGCTCACTGGCCGTCGAGGTGCTCGCCCGCACCGGGGTGTCCGCTGTGCTGTGTGCCGACGGCCGCCGCACCTTCGACCTGCCGCCCGGAGCGCGCGTGATCGTGCGCCGCTCGGACGTGCCCGTTCGCCTCGCCCGGTTGCACGCCGGCGTGTTCACCGACCGTCTGGTCAACAAATTCAACCTACCCGTGACGGGGTGGCGTGGCCCCGTCGGTCGTGAGTGAGGCCCCCGCATGATTGAGGAACTTGTCATCCGCGACCTGGGCGTGATCGCCGAGGCGACTCTTCCGCTCGGCCCGGGCTTCACCGCCGTCACGGGCGAGACCGGCGCGGGCAAAACCATGGTTGTCACCGCGCTCGGCCTGCTGCTCGGCGATCGAGCGGATGCCGGTACCGTGCGCCAGGGGCAGCCGCAGAGCTCGGTGGAGGGTCGCTGGGTGATCGATCCCGATGGACCGGTCGCCGAACGCGTGCGGGAGGCCGGGGGAGACCTCGACGGTCCCGAACTCATCCTTGGCCGCAGCGTGTCCTCCGAGGGCCGCAGCCGAGCCGTGGTGGGCGGACGCAGTGCCCCCGCGGGCGTCTTGAGCGACCTGCGGAGCGCCCTCGTCGTCGTGCACGGACAGTCCGACCAGGTGCGCCTGCGTTCCGCCGGTGCCCAGCGCGACGCTCTCGACCGGTTTGCCGGTCCGGAGCTCGCGGAGGTGCTCGGTCTCTACCAGCACGCCTTCCACCGCTGGCAGGCCAACCAGCTCGAACTCGACCGGCTCACCGCCGAGCACGACCTGCGCGAGCGCGAGGCCGAGGAGTTGCGCGTGGCCCTTGCCCTGATCGAAACCGTGGCGCCGCAGCCCGGAGAAGAGGCCGAGCTCAGCGAACGCGCCGAACGGCTCGGCAACCTCGAGGAGCTGCGCCTCGGCGCCGCCCAGGCCCGAGAGCTGCTCTCCGCCGAGGAGAACCCCGACGACGCGCCCGACGTGGTCGCCCTGCTCGAGCAGGCCCGCCGCGCCCTCGACCGCGTGGCCCTCCATGACGCGGCGCTTCCTCCGCTCACCGAGCCATCGCCAACGCCGCTTCGTCGTGGCCGACATCGCCGCACAGCTCTCCACCTACCTGGCCGGCGTCGACGTCGACGGCGCCCGGGAACTCGAGATCGTGCAGGAACGACGCGCCGAACTGAGCTCCCTGGCACGCAAGTACGCGGGCGGGATCGACGAGGCCATCGAGTTTCTTGACAGCGGCAGCACCCGTCTGCTGGAACTCGATGGCGACTCGGAGCGCATCGAGTCGCTCGGAGCGGATGCCGCGGCCGACCACCTGCTCGTGACCACACTCGCCGGCCGGGTGACGACCCTGCGCGAAGCGGCCGCTGTGTCGCTCGGCACCCTGGTGACCGCGGAACTCTCCGCGCTGGCGATGCCGGACGCCGCGCTGGTGGTAGAGATCGAGAGCCGGGACGACTTCACCTCGACCGGGCGGGACGTCGTGAAGATACTGCTGCAACCGCACGCGGGAGCAGAGCCGCGCGCACTCGGTCGCGGGGCATCCGGTGGCGAGCTGTCGCGGGTGATGCTCGCGATCGAGGTCGTGATCAACGCGACGGACCCGGTTCCCACGTTCGTGTTCGACGAGGTCGACGCCGGTGTGGGCGGCGCCGCGGCGATTGAGATCGGGCGGCGCCTCGCTCGCTTGGCCGAGACCGCGCAGGTGATCGTCGTGACGCACCTCGCGCAGGTGGCCGCCTTCGCCGGCAATCACCTCAGCGTCGTGAAAGACAGCGACGGCTCGGTGACGGCATCGAGCGTGCGTCAGCTGCTCGGCGACGACCGCGCCGCAGAGATGGCCCGGCTGCTCTCCGGCCTTCCGGACTCGAAGAGCGGGCTCGAACACGCCCGGGAGTTGATGGCGCTCGCGCAGCGCGTCGAAATCTGCTGATAGCATTGAAGCCCGTGGTGGATAATATGAACGCGGACATTTCAAACGGCACTCAACCCGACAAAACGGTCAAGCAGATCTTTGTCACCGGTGGTGTCGTTTCTTCATTGGGCAAGGGCCTGACGGCGGCAAGCCTCGGTAACCTGCTCACGGCTCGCGGACTGCGTGTCGTCATGCAAAAGCTTGACCCGTACCTGAACGTCGACCCGGGAACGATGAACCCGTTCCAGCACGGCGAGGTCTTCGTGACCGACGACGGCGCGGAGACCGACCTCGACATCGGGCACTACGAGCGCTTCCTCGACATCAACCTCGGCCAGTCGGCGAACGTCACGACCGGCCAGATCTACTCGCAGGTGATCGCCAAGGAACGCCGCGGCGAGTACCTCGGTGACACCGTGCAGGTCATCCCGCACATCACCGACGAGATCAAGCGCCGCATGCGCCTGCAGGCGGACGACGCTATGCGCCCCGACGTGATCATCACCGAGATCGGCGGCACGGTCGGCGACATCGAATCGCAGCCGTTCATCGAGGCCGCCCGCCAGGTTCGTCATGAACTCGGTCGTAACAACGTGTTCTTCGTACACGTCTCACTCGTGCCGTTCCTCGGCGCGGCCGGCGAGCAGAAGACCAAGCCCACGCAGCACTCCGTCGCCATGCTGCGTTCGATCGGCATCCAGCCCGACGCGCTCGTGCTGCGCAGCGACCGTCCCGTCTCCGACTCGAACAAGCGCAAGATCGCCCTCATGTGCGACGTCGACGAGGCAGCCGTCGTGAACGCCATCGACGCGGCGTCGATTTATGAGATCCCCACCATGCTGCATGACCAGGGACTCGACCTCTACATCATCAAGGCCCTCGGCCTCACCGCCTCGACCGTGGACTGGTCCGGCTGGGAGAACCTGCTGCAGGCCGTGCACCACCCCAAGCACGAGGTCACCATCGGCCTGGTCGGCAAGTACATCGACCTGCCCGACGCCTACCTGTCCGTCACCGAGGCCCTGCGCGCCGGCGGGTTCGCGAACCAGACCAAGGTGAACATCGAGTGGATCGGCTCCGACGACTGCGAGACCGACGAGGGTGCCGCCCGTCTTCTCGGCGAACTCGACGGCATCTGCGTGCCCGGCGGCTTCGGCATCCGTGGCATCGAGGGCAAGCTCGGTGCCCTCACCTTTGCCCGTGAGAACGGGATCCCCGTGCTCGGACTGTGCCTCGGCCTGCAGTGCATGGTGATCGAGTACGCCCGCAACAAGGCCGGACTTCCCGAGGCTTCGTCGTCGGAATTCGACCCGGAGACCGAGTTCCCGGTGATCGCCACCATGGAAGAACAGGTCGAGATCATCGCCGGCGGCGACCTGGGCGGCACCATGCGTCTGGGTCTGTACCCGGCCGTTCTGGCCGAGGGATCCATCGTCGCCGAGCTGTACGGCGCGTCAGAGGCCTCGGAACGCCACCGTCACCGCTACGAGGTCAACAACGTCTACCGCGACCAGATCGCCCTCGCCGGCCTCTCGTTCTCCGGTCTCTCGCCCGACCACAAGCTCGTCGAGTACGTCGAGTTGCCCCGCGAGGTGCACCCGTTCTACGTGGGCACCCAGGCGCACCCCGAGCTGCGTTCACGCCCGAACAACGCGCATCCGTTGTTCCGAGGACTCATCAAGGCAGCCCTCGACCGCCAGCAGGCGAGTCGCCTGTTCGAGGTTGAGGTGAAAGAGGCCGCGGATGTCTGACCTCTCAGCCAGCCTGCTCGCCATCGCGCACCACAGCTCGGTGCCTGACTACTCGCGCAACGATGCGGCCCGTGCGGCGCTGGCGGCAGCGGAACGACGTGTCGAGGCCGCTCGCGTGGCGGCCGCTTCGGCGGATGCCGCCACACAGGACGGCCGGACCCGCCCGTGACCGTGCCGGAACCACTGCAGGACGACACCGCGCTCGTGAACGTCACGAGCTCCGAGGTGGTCTTCGCGGGTAAGGTCTGGAGCATCCGCCGGGATGAGTTCGAGTACAACGGCGCGACCATCGCGCGTGAGCTCATGGACCACACCGGCGCCGTGGTGGTGCTCGCCCTGGACGAGCAGGATCGCGTGCTGCTCATCAAGCAGTACCGCCATCCCGTTCGCATGCGCGAGTGGGAGCTTCCTGCCGGCCTGCTCGACATCAGCGGTGAGGATTCCCTGGTGGGTGCCCAGCGCGAGCTCGCCGAAGAAGCCGACGTCGTCGCCACCGAGTGGAACGTGCTGAGCGATTTCTACACGTCGCCCGGCGGTAGCAGCGAGGCGATTCGCATCTACCTCGCCCGGGGCATCTCGGCCAGCGCCGAGGTCTTCGAGCGCACCGAGGAAGAAGCCGACATTGAGATCCGCTGGGTTCCCCTCGACGAGATCGTCGATGCGGTTCTCGCCCGGCGCGTGCAGAATCCCTCGCTGATCGTCGGCGTGCTCGCCGCGCAGGTGTCTCGTTCACGCGGGTGGAGCACGCTCGCGCCGGCCGATTCGCCGTGGCCGGGGCATCCGCTCAACTGGACCCACACCGAATGAGCGCGCCGATCGAGGCAGCCGTGGATTCGTACCTGCGACATGTCTCGATCGAGCGTGGCCTCGCCGCCAACACCGTTGCCGCGTATCGCCGCGACCTCACGCTTTACGCCGCGTGGCTTCAGGAGCCGCCGGAGCCCGCCGAGCCCGTTGCCGGGCTGCGGGAGATCACGCCGGCGCATATTTCCGCCTTCGTGCGCTACCTCGGCGCCCGCGAGGAGGCAGCGCTGACGGCGGCGTCGATCGCGCGCGTGCTGTCAACCGTGCGCGGATTCCATCGTTTTCTGCTCGAAGAAGCACTTGTCGAGGTGGACGTCGCCCATGAGACAAAGCCGCCGAAGCTCGCCATGCGGCTGCCGAAGGCTATCTCGATCGAGCAGGTCGCGGCACTGCTGGCGGCAACGGATGGCGATGACCTCTTGCAGCTGAGAGACAAGGCGCTGCTCGAGCTGCTTTACGCCACCGGAGCCCGCGTCTCGGAGGTCGTGGGCCTCAATGTGGACGACGTGCTCGCGGAGGTGCTCGACGAGGAGGTCGTGCGGCTCACCGGTAAGGGAGACAAGCAGCGGATCGTTCCGGTGGGCAGCTACGCCCGCGCCGCGATCAACGCCTACCTGGTGCGTGGTCGGCCCCTGCTGTCGGCGCGCGGCAAGGCCACGCCCGCCCTGTTCCTCGGGGTGCGCGGTCAGCGGGTCAGTCGCCAGAACGCCTGGCTCATCATCCGCGCGGCGGCCGAACGGGCGGGACTCACCGTGGCCGTCTCGCCGCACACGCTGCGACATTCCTTCGCGACGCACCTGCTGGCCGGGGGAGCGGATGTGCGTGTCGTGCAGGAACTGCTCGGGCATTCCTCCGTCGCCACCACGCAGATCTACACCCTCGTCACGGTCGATACCCTCCGCGACATGTACACGACCGCCCATCCGCGTGCCCGCTGACGCGGCATCCGTGCACCGCCCTGGCGTCAGTATGGGGCGCTCTCGCAGCGGGACCCGATACCGTTAGACATATGTCTTCCGAGAAACCGACCCGCGACAACCGCAAGACCTTCGCCCTCATGTGGCTGATCGGGGCCATTGCGCTTGCCGGTGCGAGCGCCGTGTTGTTTCTGGGAGCCTTCGACCTCTACACGGTCGTCACGGCCAGCGCGGCAGCCTTCGCGGCCGTCGTGTGTCTCACCCGGGCATTGTCCAACCTCCGTCAGCCCGCCAAGTCGGAGAAGTCGACGGAATAACACCCCGCGCGGCGGTGGCGGATGCCGAATGATCGGCACGTCGAGCAGCAGTGGCACGATCCACTCGCTACAATCGACAAAGTGACAAAGGACGAAATCGAGGACATCAGTGGCGCGTAGACAGGGTGACCGGATACCTCTACCCGGTTTCGACGAGAATCCCGTTGGTCCCACCGGACGCGAAAAGCAGGAATTTGCCGAACCCGAGCCGCTGAAGAGCCACGGTCCGGCGCGCATCATCTCCCTGTGCAACCAGAAGGGCGGCGTGGGTAAGACCACGACCACCATCAACCTGGGTGCCGCGCTGGCAAGCTACGGCCGCCGTGTTCTCGCCATCGACTTCGACCCGCAGGGCGCCCTGTCGGCCGGTCTCGGCGTGCCCACGCACGACGTCACCACCATCTACGACCTGCTGCTGAGCGGCAAGGTCGACCCGAAGGACGCGATTCAGCACACCTCGGTTGAGGGCCTCGACGTGATCCCCGCCAACATCGACCTGTCGGCGGCCGAGGTTCACCTCGTGAACGAGGTCGCCCGTGAACAGATCCTCAGCCGGGTGCTGCGAAAGATCGCGCCCGACTACGACGTGATCCTCATCGACTGCCAGCCGTCCCTCGGCATCCTCACCGTGAACGCGCTCACCGCGAGCCACGGCGTGCTCATCCCGCTTGAGTGCGAGTTCTTCGCCCTGCGTGGCGTGGCCCTGCTGATTGAAACCATTGACAAGGTGCGGGACCGGCTGAACCCGGCCATCGAACTCGATGGCATCCTCGCCACCATGTACGACTCGCGCACACTGCATTCCCGTGAGGTTCTCGAGCGCGTCGTTGACGCGTTCGGCGACCGCGTTCTGGAAAGCGTCGTGGGCCGCACCGTCAAGTTCCCCGACGCGAGCGTCGCGGGGGTCCCCATCACCGAGTTCGCACCGGAGCATGCGGCCGCCAAAGCCTACCTCTCGGTGGCCCGGGAACTGATCCAGCGTGGCGCAGTCGCCTAGCGCGGCCGAGAAGCCCGCGTTTTCGGTCGCCCTCGGCAACTTCGAGGGCCCGTTCGATCTGCTCCTCAACCTGATCTCGCGCCATGAACTCGACATCACCGAGATCTCACTGAGCCAGGTCACCGACGAGTTCATCGGCTACCTCCGAGCCCTCGACGGCCCGGAAGAGCTCGACCAGGCCACCGAATTCCTCGTGGTGGCCGCCACCCTGCTCGACTTGAAGGTGGCCGGCCTCCTGCCGCAGGGCGAACTCGTTGACGCCGAAGACGTGGCGCTGCTCGAGGCCCGCGACCTGCTGTTCGCCCGGCTGCTGCAGTATCGAGCCTTCAAAGAAGCGTCCCTCTGGTTCGGCGACCGTCTCGAGACCGAGTCGGCCCGCCACGTGCGGTCGGTCCGGCTTGAGGAGAAGTACCGTCAGCAGACCCCCGAGCTGGTGTGGACGCTGTCCCTGCAGGACTTCGGAGCCCTCGCGGCGCTGGCCCTCGTGCCGCGCGAGCTGCCCACCGTGGGGCTCGAGCACCTGCACGCGCCGCTCGTGAGCATCCGCGAGCAGGCCGCCTACATCGTCATGATGCTCAAGCCGGGGGAACCCTTGTCGTTCCGCCGGCTCATCGTGGGCGCCAACGAGAAGGGCGTCGTGATCGCGCGCTTCCTCGCCGTTCTCGAGCTGTACCGCTACGCGGCGATCTCCTTCGACCAGCTCGAACCCCTCGGTGAGCTCACGCTGCGGTGGAGCGCCGAAACCTGGACCGACGAGAACCTCGACAACCTGGGAGCCGACTATGACAACTGACACGCAGACCGACTCCCGGGCCACGGATGCGGCGGTGCCCGCCGACCCGGCCCTCATCGCCCCTGACGCCGCCGCGTTCGCCCTGGACCGCGAACTCGAGGCCATCTTCATGGTCGCCGACGAACCCCAGAGCATCGTGCACCTCGCCACGGCCGTGAGCCAGCCGATTACGAGCGTGGCGGCATCCGTCGCCCGCCTCGTCGCCGATTTCGACGGCCTGGTGGGCACGGTGCGCCGCGGCTTCGAACTGCGCGAGGTGGCCGGCGGCTGGCGCATCTACGTGCGGGCCGCGCATGACCCGCTCGTCAGCGAGTTCGTGCTCACCCAGAACCCGAGTCGCCTCTCGCAGGCCGCCCTGGAGACCCTCGCCGTGATCGCCTACAAGCAGCCGATCGGTCGCGGCGCGGTGGCCAGCATTCGCGCCGTCAACGTCGACTCCGTGGTGCGCACCCTGGTGGGCCGCGGCCTGATCACCGAGGCGTTCACCGACTCCGAAACCGGCGCGATCAACTACGCCACCACAGACTTGCTGCTGACGCAGCTCGGAATCAACTCGCTCGACGAGTTACCCCACATATCGCCGTTGCTCGACGACGGCTCCGACGGATTCGAGGATCTGCGATGACTGACAACAAATTTGAATTCACGAACAACCCCGACGCGGGCACGAATCCCGAGGCCGCGGCCGACGGCGTACGGCTGCAGAAGGTGCTCGCCGCTGCCGGCGTGGCGAGCCGCCGTGTCTCCGAAGACCTGATCACCTCGGGCCGCGTGCGGGTGAACGGCAAGGTCGTCACCGAGCTCGGCCGCCGCGTGCACCCCGACTCCGACCAGGTTGCCGTCGACAACGTGGCCGTGCAGCTCGACACGACGCGCCGCTACATCATGCTCAACAAGCCCGTGGGTGTCGTCTCCTCCATGATGGACGAGAACGGCCGCCCGGACCTGCGCGAGTTCACCGACCAGTTCGAGGAGCGCCTGTTCAACGTGGGCCGCCTCGACGCGCAGACCAGCGGGCTGCTGATCCTCACGAACGACGGCGATATGGCGCACGTGCTGGCGCACCCGTCGTTCGGCGTGATGAAGACCTACATCGCCAAGGTCGAGGGCCGCGTGTCCGCGCAGACCATCGGTCAGCTGCAGACCGGCATCGAGCTCGAAGACGGCCCCATCAAGGCGGACAAGGCACGCATCATCACGAGCCCTCCCGGAGACGGCTTCAGTATGGTCGAGGTCACCCTGCACTCCGGGCGCAACCGTATCGTGCGACGGATGCTGGAGGCCGTCGGACACCCGGTCGTCGACCTGGTGCGCCGCCAGTTCGGGCCGCTGCACCTCGGCACGCTGCGCCAGGGCGCCGTGCGCGAACTCACCCGCGAAGAACTCGGCCAGCTGCTGACCGTGTCGCGCCAGGCGCCGAGCAAGCGTCCGCAGGCGGACGCACCCGTTGCCGACGACCGTGATGACGACCGTCGTGACGACGATCGTGGCGACGCGCGCGACGACCGCGACCGCGCTCAGCGCTAATGTCCACACCCACCCCGGCGGAGCGGCCCGCCACCCCCGCGCAGGAGAGCCGCCTGGTCGGCCCCGTGCGCATCGTGGGTGTCGGCCTGCTCGGCACGAGCGTGGGCCTCGGCCTGCGCAACCGCGGTATCGAGGTGATCCTCGCCGACGCCTCGCCGACGAACCTCAGCATTGCGATCGACTACGGAGCCGGCCGCGCCGCCACCGAGCGAGACGAACCGCAGCTCATCGTGGTGTGCGTTCCGCCCGACGTGACGGCCGAGATCGTCGCCCGCGAACTCGAGACCTTTCCGCACGCCATCGTCACCGACGTGGCGAGCGTCAAGCTCGCGCCGCTGGCCGAGCTGCGCGCCCGCGGAGCAGACACGAGCCGCTACATCGGCTCGCATCCGCTGGCCGGCCGGGAAAAGGGCGGACCGCTCTCCGGCCGTGCCGACCTGTTCATCGGACGCCCGTGGGTGGTGGCCGCGCACGACGCAATCAGCTACCGGCAGGCCGGCGCGATTGACGACCTCATCCTCGACCTCGGCGCGATCCTCGTGGAAATGACGCCCGAGGAGCACGACCTGGGGGTCGCGCTCGTCTCGCACGTGCCCCAGGTGATCTCCACCCTGATGGCCCGGCGCCTCACGGGTGCCGCCAATTCGTCGCTGAACCTCGCCGGCCAGGGGCTCCGCGACGTGACGCGCGTCGCCGCGAGCGACCCCGACCTGTGGGTGCAGATCCTCGGCGCGAATGCCGCACCGGTGCGCGAGGTGCTGCTCGCCTACCGCGACGACCTGGACCGCTTCATCGACGCCCTCGCCGACCCTGCCGCGCCGGGCGCCCAGCGCCGGGTGGCGGAGGAACTCGCCGGAGGCAACGCCGGCGTGGCGCGCCTGCCCGGCAAGCACGGCCAGGATCGCCGGTTCTCCTCACTGACCGTCATGGTGAATGACCGCCCCGGTCAGATCGCCCAGTTGCTCAACGACATCGGCGACCTGGGCGTGAACCTCGAAGACCTTCGTCTCGAGCACTCGCCGGGCGCCCAACTTGGACTTGCCGAAATCTCCGTTCTTCCCGAGGCGGTTTCCCGCCTCACCGATGAGCTGGCCGCCCGCGGCTGGCGGATTGCTGGTTAATCGCATGGCCCGTCATACCCTTCCCACCGTCGTTGCCATCGATGGACCGGCCGGCAGCGGAAAGTCGAGCGTCAGCCGGGCGGCGGCGCGCCGCCTCGGCTTCGCGTATCTCGACACCGGGGCCGCGTACCGCGCGCTCGCCTGGACCGTGCTGGACCGCGCGGTGGACACCGACAATGCGGATGCCGTCACGGCCGTGCTGAAGGACTTCGACTACTCGATCGGCACCGACCCCGACGAATACTTCGTGCTGGTGGGGGAGACCGACGTGACCGACGCCATCCGCTCGCCCGTGGTCTCGGCCGCCGTGAGTGCTGTTGCCCGGGTTCCCGCGGTACGGGCATACCTCACCGAGCTGTTCCAGAGCCTCGCGGCGAACGTGGATCGACCCGGTGTTGTCGTGGAAGGACGTGACATCACGACGGTCGTCGCACCCGACGCCGAGGTGCGCATTCTACTCACCGCATCCGAAGAGGCTAGAATGGCTAGGCGCTCTGCGGAAATTACAACCCAATCGGCCGAAACCGTGGCAGATCAGCTGCGATCGAGAGATCGTGCTGACTCAGAGGTCGTCGATTTCATGAGCGCCGCAAACGGTGTCACCACCGTTGACTCCACCCACCTTGACTTAGAACAGACCATCACCGCGGTCATCGACGTCATCAATACACGTACGGCTAGGGCATCGCATGACTGAGGAATACGACGACACGGGCTCCGCGCTCGATAACGAGCTGGCGGAGCGACTTGCCAACCTCGATGAGGAACTGGCCGCCAAGCGTGCGGAAGCGCTGCGCACCGGCCTCAACGATTACGATCTCGACGAGGAAGACTTCGACGTACTGTCGACGGTCACCGATAACCCCGACGAGATCCAGTACCTGCCCGCCGTTCCGGTGATCGCCATTGTCGGTCGCCCGAACGTGGGCAAGTCCGCTCTGGTGAACCGCATCCTCGGCCGCCGCGAGGCCGTCGTGGAGGATACCCCCGGTGTCACGCGTGACCGCGTGGCGTACAAGGGCGAATGGCACGAACGTAAGTTCAGCCTCGTGGATACCGGCGGCTGGGAGCCCGACGCCAAGGGCATCGACGCATCCGTCGCCGCCCAGGCCGAGATCGCCATCGACCTGTCTGACCTCGTCATGTTCGTGGTGGACTCCAACGTGGGCCCCACCTCGACCGACGAAGCCGTTGTGCGGATGCTGCGCAAGAGCGGCAAGCCGGTCTTCCTCATCGCCAACAAGGTGGATGACGTTCGCCAGGAGCCCGAATCGGCCAGCCTCTGGTCACTCGGACTCGGACAGCCGTGGCCCGTGTCGGCACTGCATGGCCGTGGCGTCGCCGACCTGCTCGACGAGATCCTCACGGTTCTGCCCGAGGTTTCCGCCGTCGCCAAGCGCGAGGTGGGCGGACCCCGCCGCGTCGCCATCCTTGGACGCCCGAACGTCGGCAAGTCCAGCCTCCTCAACAAGGTCGTCGGTGAAGAGCGCGTGGTCGTCAACGACCTCGCCGGAACCACCCGCGACCCGGTCGACGAGCAGGTTGAGCTCGGCGGCAAGGTGTGGCGTTTCGTCGACACCGCCGGCATCCGTCGCCGCGTGCACCTTCAGCAGGGCGCGGACTTCTACGCCTCGCTGCGTACGAGTGCTGCGCTCGAAAAGGCCGAGGTCGCCGTTGTGCTCCTCGACGTGACCGAGGTCATCAGCGAGCAGGACATCCGTGTGATCGACCTCGTGATCGAGTCCGGTCGCGCCCTGGTTCTCGCCTTCAACAAGTGGGACCAGATCGACGACGACCGTCGCCGTTACCTCGAGCGTGAGATCGAGCAGGACCTGGCACACGTGTCGTGGGCCCCGCGCGTGAACATCTCGGCGCTCACCGGTCGCCACATGGAGAAGCTGGTTCCGGCCCTCGAGCTCGCGCTCGAGTCATGGGACACTCGCATCGCCACCGGCAAGTTCAACGCCTTCCTGGCCGAGCTCGCTGCGGCGCACCCGCACCCCGTGCGCAGTGGCAAGCAGCCTCGCATCCTCTTCGGCACGCAGGCCTCCAGCCGGCCGCCGACGTTCGTGGTGTTCACCACGGGCTTCCTGGACCCGGGCTACCGTCGCTATATCCAGCGTCGCCTGCGCGAGATCTACGGCTTCGAGGGAAGCCCGATCAACCTGTCCATGCGCGTGCGCGAGAAGCGCAAGCGCTAACCGGCCGTTCGCCGGTCGAGTTTCGACAGACTCGACAGGCGGTCGTGTCTCGACAGGCTCGACAACAGGTCCCCCCGCGTGCTTACCTACCCCGGCACGCGGGGCTTGTGCGTTAAGGGGCCTTAGTGCCGGCGCTCGGGCGCTCCGGAAGAATCTCTGCGTTCACCAGTGCCCGGTCGTACATCACGCGCGCATCATTTTCGACCAGCAGCACCCGCTCGACCTCGTTGCCCGTTGCCTTCGAGCGTGCGCTCCGGTAAATGCGATTGTGCCGGTACACCTCGCCGTGCTTGTCGTAGAAGTACGCGTCGTCCTCCTGAATGTGGAACTTCACCTCGAGCGCCCGCTCCGTGCGCAGCTCGCCAACCAGGTACTCCTGCGTCGCCGACACCATGAACTGAAATGCCTGGTCGGTATCGTTGCGCACCCGGTAATCCAGGTAGTTGTACATCACCGAGGTGCCCGTGCCGAACGGAATCTGTCGATTGAAATCCGGGAACAGATCCAGATTGTCGTGATGGTGGTGCTCCACGATGGTCAGCGGGCTGTGCAGCACCATCCAATGCAGCAGGTTCGTGAACTGGCAGATGCCGCCGCCCATGCCCGAGGTGGCGTGACCGGAGCTGATGGTGAGCCCGTTCCGATACCCGCGCCGCGCCGTTGTCGCCCCCACAAGGTGCCAAAACGAGAACGTTTCCCCGGGTGTGATCACCACCCCGTTGATGTGCGGTGCGGCCAGAGCAAGATTCACGGCCTTGTTCTCCTGGAGCTGTAGGTCGATGTTGCCGAGTTTGCGGCGGATCAACGAATTATGGCTGTAGAGCACGACGGGCAGCGGCGCGGTCCGATGGGTCGCGAACCGGACGGGGTGCGTCAGGTCGCGCATCCAGCGCAGCGCAATCATCTTGCGCAGTGAGATTCGGTAGGTGAACGGTGATATGTCGCCGAAGAGCCTCCGTGTCATGGTGTTCCCCCCAGCGTGCCGACTCCGAAAAACCTCCTGACAGGTTACCGCGTGTTGCGAATTCCCCGTTCACGCTAGAAAAGCACAGCCTCGTGACTTAGCGTTGATTATCGGGTTCTGCACGATCGAGCGGTACCCCCAGAACGAGCAAGGAATCACATGGCGCCCGCGGCCCCATCTGCCAGCCCGGAGCGCGCCGTGAGCGGCCGCACGAAGCGCGATCCTTCTCGTCGTCGTCTGTCCATTCCCCGGCTGATCATCGCCCTCGTGCTGGTCGGCGCTCTCGGTGTGGGTGGCTACATGGCCGTCGTGTCGTGGGGGGCGGCGCGCACCGCGGCATCCGTGGACCCCTGGTTCGCCGGCTACGCCGATGTCACTGCGACCCCGTCGCTGGCTTTTGAGACTCCCGACAACCCGGCCGGTCGCGACGTGGTGCTCTCCTTCATCGTGGCAGGCACGGATACGCCCTGCACGCCCAGCTGGGGCACCTATTACACGCTCAAGGAAGCGGCCGCCTCCCTCGACCTCGATCGTCGGGTGGCGCGGGTGAAGCAGCTCGGCGGCGACGTCGTGGTCTCCTTCGGCGGGGTCATCAACGACGAACTGTCCACGAGTTGCACCGACCCCAAGAAACTCGTCTCCGCGTACGCCGACGTGCTCGATTACTACGACGTGCGCACGATCGACCTTGATGTGGAGGGGGTGAACCTCACGGATACCGCAGCGGGGGAGAGGCGGGCCGAGGCCATCGCCACCCTGCAGGCGGATCGTCGCGCCGACAAGAAGGGACTTGCGGTGTGGCTCACCCTGCCCGTGGCGCCCAGCGGGCTCACCGAAGACGGCACCACAGCGGTGGCGCAGATGCTGGCGGCCGGTGTCGATCTCGCCGGAGTCAACGTCATGACCATGGACTACGGTGACCGCGATGCCGCCAAGAGCATGGCGCAGACCTCCATCGGGGCTTTGAACGCGACGCACGCGCAGCTGCTCACGCTGTATCAGCGAGCAGATATGAACCTCAGCGAACAAACCATGTGGACGAAGATGGGCGCCACGCCCATGATCGGCCAGAACGACGTGCGCGAGGAGGTGTTCAGCCTGCAGGATGCCGCTGACCTGCAGGCCTTCGCCACCGAGAAGAACCTCGGGCGTTTGTCGATGTGGTCGCTCAATCGCGACCGCACATGCAGCGCCAACTACGCCGACCTCAGCAGAGTCTCCGACTCGTGCAGTGGCGTCGAACAGAACGGCCAGTCGTTCGCCACCATCCTCGGTGACGGGTTCACCGGCCGCCCGCAGAGCGCCGGGCTCACCACGACGACGCCAGAGCCCCTCGCCGAGGTTGTCACCGACGACCCGGCCGTGAGTCCCTATCCGATCTGGACCGCCGGCGGTACCTACGTGAAAGACACCAAGATCGTCTGGCACGGCAATGTGTACCAGGCCAAGTACTGGACGCAGGGTGACCTGCCCGACGATCCGGTGCTGCGCAGCAGCCAGACTCCCTGGACCCTGATCGGTCCCGTGCTGCCCGGCGACGCGCCGTACGTGCAGCCCAGCCTGCCGGTCGGCACGTACCCCGCGTGGGACGGCGCCACGATCTATCGGGACGGCGACCGGGTGCTGCTCGGCACCGTGCCGTTCGAGGCCAAGTACTACACCCAGGGCGACAGTCCCGAGGTCGCTGCGCTGAGCCCGGACTCCTCGCCGTGGCGCCCGCTCACGGCGGCAGAGATCGCCGCGGTGACGGCGGGCTGACGCCGACGGGGCGCGCAGTGCGACCTCGATCCATCGTCGGTCGGGGCTGTAACAGATGACCAGGATGCCTCGTGCGTGATCCTGGAAATCTGTCGCCGAACCCTGCCTCCAGAGGCCGGAAATGGAGTTGTGGTCGCCGCACCGGCCACATGTGCACACGAGGGGGTCTGAGAGGCGGTAAGCTAATCAAGTTGTCTCCCGCGGGCTTTGATTCTGAAGTCGTCACGTTGGAGCATCGGGCTGTAGCGCAGCTTGGTAGCGCACCTGACTGGGGGTCAGGGGGTCGCAGGTTCAAATCCTGTCAGCCCGACAAAAGTCCTGATAGACCTAGGTTTATCAGGACTCTTTTCGTTAAGAAATACGTGTCGTCACCATTTACCACCGTTTACGCATCGCTTGTGAGCCCAATTGCTGGAATCTCTATTCCATCTCTATGAGGGCCTGGTGCCCTCGGAATCGTATGTATATCCAGTCTTGGTTTTGTTTATGCTGATCAGCGAAGTTTTTGCCGTTGTGCGTGGGGCGGTTAGGCCTCGCCCGCGGATTTGATTGAGAGTCGCCGGGTCGCAGGGTCAAATCTACTGAATATGGCTATTACCGGGGCTTTTTCTTAGGTCGTCGGACTGTCGAATGGAGCAGTCACCGACTGTTGTGACGGCGTTCTGGGGTTGAGGCTGCTCTTCTCAGCAGCATCACGGCTGCCGACACGCGTGATGCGATGAAGGACCCGATAGCGGGATGCTCGTCCCTCGGTCTCGAGGTCAGATGGCGCGAGAAGGGGGCGTCAATCCGATTCACAACGACCGACCGACGCCAACCATTGTCGATTGGTTGGTTGGCCCCAGAAGGAGGCCAATGGTCCGGCGCTGAATTCGTGACGTTTGGAGTCGACCTGGCCTCGCTCAGCATGACGCAGAGCGTCGAGGCAGCAGTGCGGAGATTCGCGACGCGGGTATCGGAGATTCCTGGCGCGCAGACAGCCGCCGGGAAGTTGAATGCCTCCTTCTTCGAAGCGTCAGTGCTCCCTGAGGCCGTCGTATCGAGAGTCGCTGAGCTAGAAATGCTTGTGAGCCAGACGGGTGGACGCGAGGGATAGGCGGAGCGCGGGATGGAAGGCGACAGGAAAAATCAGGGCCGGTTCAATCTTTCATCGCCAAAGATCTGCGTCGAGGCGCTAGCGTCTAAACATGAGCGACCAGAAGGGCGCGACGGCGCGTCGCGGCACTAACCTGCCAGCTATGGCCGACTTCAATCAATCGGTCATTCTCGACGCCGTCCGCCGATCCGCCACGGGCCTGAGTCGCGTCGAGCTCGTTGGTGCTACCGGCCTTTCGCCTCAGACCATTTCAAACATCACCAGGCGCCTGATTGATAGTGGATTCATTGAGGAAGCCGGCAAGACGGGGACCGGCCCCGGTAAACCGCGCACGATGTTGCGGCTCGATCCGAGCGGACGCTACGCGCTGGGAGTGCACCTCGATCCGACCGTCGTGACCTGCGTCATGCTCGATCTCACCGGCAGTGTCGTGAGAAGGTCGAGTTTTCCGACTCCGTCGGTGATGGACCCGACCCTCATTATTGGTCAGATCGTCGCGGCGCTTGTGCGGCTGATCGACGACTCGGGGGTACCCCGGAACCGGATCGGTGGGGTAGGTATAGCGGCCCCTGGGCCGATCGACAATGTGCTGGGTACGGTCGTTGACCCGCCACACCTGGTCGGATGGCATCGGGTGCCGCTGCGGGACGCGCTCCAAGCGGGCGTCGGGCTTCCCTCGATCCTCGACAAGGACGTCACAGCTTCGGCGATTGCCGAGATGTGGGCGGGTGGGGAATCCGGATTGGGCAGCTTTGCCTTCTTCTACCTTGGCACCGGCATCGGGGTCGGTCTCGTGATGCACGATGAAGTGGTCCGAGGAAGTTCCGGAAACGCGGGGGAGGTCGGGCACATCGTCACCGATCCAGAAGGCCCGCTGTGCTTCTGCGGGTTGCGCGGGTGCATCGAGGTGACCTGCACGCCCCAAGCGCTCGTTCAGGAAGCAGAGCGCCTGGGTGTCTTCGACGCGATTCCGGTAGCCAGCGGCACGCGAACTGTTGATTCGAGGTTCACGGAGCTGTGTGCGGCCGCGGAGGCGGGTAACGCGACCGCAATTGAGATCGTGGAGCGCTCAGCCGTTCGGATGTCCAAAGCGGTAGCTGTCATCGCGAACCTACTCGACGTGGATCGCGTCGTATTCGGTGGCCCGTTCTGGGCGCGCTTGTCAGGACACTACCTCCGCAGGATCCCCGAGTTGCTCGGAGAGCTGCGCGCCACGCGAAGCATCCACCAGATCTCAGTGACGGGATCAACGGTGGGGGAGGACGTTGGGGCGATCGGGGCAGCTTGCCTTGTGCTCGATCGAGCACTTGCACCGAATCCCAGAGCGCTGCTTCTGGCTTGAGTGAGTGCCAAACTCGGCAATATATGCCCATTTAAAACTTGACGAGGGTTTATCTAATCGATGTACTATTGCATCGAGGCATGGCAGCGGGGGCACCTTCTTCTCTCAAGTGCGTCGGACCACAGAGCATGTCCATTCGTACTCGGAGCAAGGGAGCACCGTGAAGAAAAGAGCAG
>NZ_JPRS01000206.1 GCF_000738085.1 Cryobacterium sp. MLB-32 | reverse complement strand
CAGACCCCCGATCAGAACGAGGAGCAGTTCCGTGCGGGTCAAAATGGCCAGAGCGCACAGCGCTCCGCCGAGACCCAGCGAGCCGGTGTCACCCATGATGATCTTGGCGGGACTTGTGTTCCACCACAGGAATCCAATGAGAGCTCCACAGATCGCCGCTGCGACGATCGCGAGCGACAGCGGATCATTCGTCGTGTAGCACTTGTCCACATCCTCGAAGCTGAGCGAAGGGCGGAAGCAGGATTGGTTGAACTGCCAGAACCCGATCAGTACATACGAGCCGACCGCGAGGACGGTTGCCCCGGTCGCGAGCCCGTCAAGGCCATCCGCAAGGTTCACCCCGTTGGTTGTGGCGGTTGCGAGGAAGTTGATCCAGATTAGGTAGGCGATGATCCCGACCGCGGGTACGCCCGTCGCGATGAGAGCGAGATCGAGCGCGGGAATGTCGCGGAAGAGCGAAATAGCCGTCGATGCCGGGGTGTGACCACTCGCGGTCGGGAATTGAATCGCGAGCAGGCCAAATACGGACGCGACAAGCGTCTGTCCTGCGATCTTGGCCCACCCGCCGAGCCCGAGGCTGCGTTTGTGATGCACCTTGAGGAAGTCGTCGACGAAACCCACACAAGCCATGCCTATCAACATGAACAATACGAGCAGTGCGGACGCCGAGATGCCCTCCCCACCGCTGACGATCGCCGACACGAAGAATCCAAACAGCGTCGCAAGAACGATGACAATACCGCCCATTGAGGGCGTTCCACGCTTGGTGTGATGCGACTTGGGACCGTCATCGCGGATGAACTGACCGAGTTCAAGCCGCTTGAACAAACGGACGAACAGCGGCGTCAGAAAAAGCGAGAAGGCAAGCGCGAGCCCGCCGGCCGTTAGAAGAGTCCCCATGACGCCAGTCTTGCATGCGGCTGCGCACGTGTTGCGATACATTCAACCGCCGGCCGCATGACGCGGAGTCGTCCAAATTCAATCTCGGAGAGGCCTTTGCAGCCTCTGCTCGACAGTGGGCGGGCTGCGTCTTGCCATTGCGAGGGCGCCCGCAAGTCGAACCCTCAACGGTCGCCGGGACTACTCGTCGATGGTAGAGCCGCCGCAGTCAATCGGTGATTGCCGCGGCGTCGGCCTTGCGCAGCCATCGCGAGCCCGGGCCTTCCCCTGCGGCCTCGTCGTCCGGATTAAACAGGGTGCATGTGCCCAAGGACAGGCAGCCGCAGCCGATGCACCCGTCGAGGGAGGTTTGCAGTGCTTCGAGTTGGCGGATGCGACGGGCCACTGTTGCTGCCCATTGATGGCTCATGTGTCGCCATTCGCGCTGAGTTGGCGCGCGATCGGATGGCAACGCAGCGAGGGCGGTGGCGATTTCGTGAAGGGTGAGCCCCACACGCTGACCCGCGGCAATAACGGCTAGCCGTCGGAGGGTGTGGCGAGGGAACTGGCGCTTGTTGCCTGCTGTCCTGGTGGACTGGATCAGGCCGCGCTTCTCGTAGTAACGAACGGTCGGCACGCTCACACCCGCGCGTCGAGCGAGGTCGCCGATCGACAGAAGCTCAAGGGGGGCAATATGTGACATGGCCGAAGCTTCCCACGCAGCCCGCTTGACCTCAAGTTAGCTTGAGCATCTTGACGAGGAAACATGCAGATCACCAATGTGTCAGTCCGTGTCCGAAACGCTCGTGCAGCCGGGGAATTCTATGCCGGTGTGCTCGGCCTCGACATCGCCCGAAGGCCCAACGGCGTGGTCGTGACGCTAGGGACGACTCGGCTCGAACTTGTCGAGGACCCCGCTGCCGCCGGGGACCACCACCTCGCGATCACGATTCCGTCCAACAAATTCAACGAGGCAAAAACGTGGCTCCAACAGAGGACGGTGCTGCTCGGAACGCCCGAAGCGGACGAATTCGAATGCTCACCGGCGTGGAACGCTCACAGTCTGTACTTCGCCGGACCCGAGCGGTCGGTCTGGGAGTTCATCATTCGCCGCGACCTCGACAACTCAACGGCCGGTCCATTCAGCAGCGCGGACCTCCTCGGCATCAGCGAAGTGGGAGTCGTGGTGGCCGACGTCCCGGCCGTGGTCGCAACGCTTACCGATGACGCCAGGATTGCTCCGTACGGCGAGGCGCAGGGCGGCACCTTTGCGCCCGTCGGGGACACCGACGGCATGCTTATCCTGGTCGCGCCAGGCCGAACCTGGTTTCCCACAGCCGATTGCACGGCGGAGGAGAGCCCTGTCAACATCACAGCCCTCGGTGGACGACCAGGGACCTATCCGCTCGGAGCCCTCGGTGCACTTCATGTCCTCTTGCAGGAATCGCCGGGCTAGAGCTCCCGGCAACCCCCTTCAAGCGTTGGGCGAGTCCAAGGGCGAGACCGCCTTCAGAAGGGGAACCCCCTGCGGGATCAGTCGATGACTCTGAATCGTTCGAGCACCAGGAGTGTGTTGTCGTTCACAACGAAGTTCGGGTCCCTCAGAAAGGCTCGCAGTTCCTCGCCCTCCCAGAATCGCTCGTGCGCGATCCGCCACTCAGATACTGACGAATGGCCCTCACCCTCGTCGAGCGCGTGCTCCCATGGCACGTCGGATAGCCGAACCTGTTCAACATCCGTTGTTTCGATGATCACGACCCGACGCCCTTCCGAATCCACCACAGCCTGGCGTGAGCCGATCTGTGGCAAGGGCTCGTCTTCGATCTGATACTCCGCGACAGTCGACGTAGTCGAGGTCTTACGTCGATCGCAGATAGCGGAAACGAGCTTGTCACGAAGCGGCCCCGGGAATCCGAACTCAGCGATGGGAAGCGAATCTATGTCGGTCATCACCCAAGTCTGTCGTGTCGACCAATCAACCCAGATGACCGGCACGGGAACGACGACATGTGGCGACTCTCGACGCAGCGTGGATCCCGCAAGGGGAACCTCTTACGGGACGAGCGGCGACTGGTACGCGTTGCTGCGGCTCAGGCTTGCTTCGCCTGTATGCCGCGGGCCCAATCGATGATCAGACGTAAACCAGCCTCGGAACCTGGCTCGTTTGGACGGTTAAGGAAACCGTGGAAAGTCTCGGGAAGTGCGTGGTATTCCGCTGCGATCCCGGCCGTGGCAAGCTCCCGGGCGAACTGGCCACCAGACGCGCGCATGGAGTCGCGATCCGCGTCGAGCATCAAAGTCGGTGGGAATTCGTGCAGGGCATGACCCCCGGGGAATGCGTGTGCTTCCAACATCGCTTTGCGTGTGCCCGCGTAGTGGAGATTCATCAGGTTGAGAAGCATCGGCGAGTGACCAAAACGGCGTTTGCCACGAAGCCGGCGGCGCAAATTCCGCTCCAGCCTCGGCAGCGCGGCGTGAAAGAGCCCATAGGCGAAAAAAGCACCCGCGAGAGGTGCCGCCCCGTCGTTCACCAGTCGAAGCACTGCGCCAGCCGCGAGGCACGCGCCTGCACTGGCACCGCCGAGAATCACGCCCTGGGGAGCCTCCCGTTGAACGGCCCGCACGATGGCAACGACATCGTCAACCGGGACCGGGAAGTGGACCGCCGGGCTCCTCCGAAACCCAGTCGAAGACAGTCTGAGCTTTGAGATAGTCGCGAGCCGGTAGTCCACGGTAGTGACGTTGAATCCCTCCGCCGCCAGTGATCGAGCAACGTCATGAGACTCCGGCTGGTCGAGACCGCCTCTGAAGAATCCACCTCCATGGATCCATACGATGGGCGTGGACGAGACCGGGGTCCTACCGTTGGCCGGCAAGTATCGGCGCACGGGTATGGGGCCGTGGGGCCCCTCAACTACACCGTCGATGTTTTCGATCTTCTCGAGGGCCTCTAGGTCTCGGGACAGGGCGAGGCGAACTCCGGCTGACATGTGACCAGTGTACGGATCGGCAGATTCACGGGTAGGTCGGAATGTGACCTCGCGCGACATGGGGGTCTCCGGCTCGTCGTGTTTGAAAGGGAACGTCGTGCGGGACAAGATGCGGTCAAGAAAGAATCGTCCAGACCGGTGATTTCTGCCGGTCTCCAACGAGGATGCCCGCGACCCAATCGTCTTCTCTGGCATGCCGTCCCATGGCACCGAGCCGGAGTGTCCCCTCGAATTGAAAACCGATTCGCCGGGCAACGCGAGCGGATGCGACATTGCCCGCGTAGGCGTGCCACTCGATGCGAATCAGGCCCAGTCCTTCGGGCGGGCGGCCGAATCCGAACTCGACGACAGCTTGAGCAGCCTCGGTGAGCAGACCGCGGCCGCGAAACGGTGCCGCCATCCAGTAGCCGATGGTCGCTTGGCCGGCACCGATATTGTCGAGGCTGATTGCGCCAGCAAACTCATCGGCGATCGTGATGGCCCAGGTGCAACTCTTTCCGCTTGCCCAACCGAGGTCGGAGTACGTGGTGACGTAGCCTTCAGCGTCCGTCCGCGTATACGGAACCGGGATCGGCACTCGCCGCTGGATCTCAAGATCCTGACAAGCCGCAGTGATGGCCTCAACATCAATCAGCGACGGAGCCCTCAGGATGAGCCGGTCCGTGCGCAGCTGTACCTTGTTCATTCGTTCAAGCTATCGGTTGGACCAAATTGCCGCGTAAATCAGGGTCCGGAAGGGGAACCGCTTACACATCAGATGTGAACTCCTCCAGCTGCTCGAGGAACGTGTGCGTGACGCGTCGAAAGGCTGTCGGTTGTTCGATCCAGGGGTAGTGCCCGCACGCTTCGATC
>NZ_JPRS01000205.1 GCF_000738085.1 Cryobacterium sp. MLB-32 | reverse complement strand
GAGTCTGCGCAGTCCGCCCATGAGGACCTCAACGCTTTTGCTGTTACCGACATAACCTACGATTCCGCACATGGCCTTGATTTTAGTCGGACTAAGCTTGGTGGAATGTCCGATCCGATGTTCAGCGCGCGCAACAACGGCCACGGTACCCCCTTCGTGGAGCTGGATAGGGCAGACTGGGCGGCCCTCGCACCGACAACTCGTCTTCCCCTGAAAGAGACTGAACTCATTCAGCTGAGAGGTCTCGGCGAGCCTCTCGACCTCAATGAGGTGACGGATGTCTACCTTCCCTTGAGCAAGATGCTCAACCTCTACGCCGCGGGGGCTCGCCAACTGCACCGGGCCACGAGTGACTTCCTCGGCGAACGAGCCCAGCGCACCCCGTTCGTGATCGGTGTCGCGGGTTCGGTAGCCGTGGGAAAGTCGACGGTAGCGCGGCTTCTGCGCGAGATGCTCGCCCGCTGGGATGACACTCCCCGAGTCGAGTTGGTCACGACCGACGGTTTTCTCTTCCCGAACGCCGAGCTCGTGCGCCGCGGTCTCATGGAACGCAAGGGTTTTCCGGAGGCCTACGACCGCCGGGCGCTCTTGCGGTTTGTGAGCGCGATCAAGAGCGGTGCCACCGAGGTGCGAGCACCGTTTTATTCACATCTGAGCTACGACATCGTGCCCGATGCGCAAATCGTGGTTCGGCAGCCCGACATCCTGATTGTCGAGGGCCTCAACGTGCTGCAGCCTCCCGGGGCCGGACACGGCCTGGCCGTGAGCGACCTGTTCGACTTCACGATCTATGTCGATGCCCGCACCCAGGACATCGCCCGCTGGTACGAGGAGCGCTTCCTGAAGCTGCAGCGCGGCGCGTTCGCCAACCCCAAGTCGTACTTCCACCGCTACGCCACGCTCAGCGAGGACGAGGCGCGCGCCAAGGCCCGCAACATTTGGAACACCATCAACGAGCCGAACCTGCTGCAGAACATCCGTCCGACCAGATCGCGTGCCACACTCGTGCTGCGCAAGGATGCCACGCACGCCGTCTCGTCAGTTCTGCTCCGCAAGGTCTAGGCCCGGCCGCCAATTCTCCCGGGCGCGAGGCACCTCACGCCCGTCGACGCGCGAGGCACCTCACGCCCGTCGACGCGCGAGGCACCTCACGCCGGTCGAGGCGCGAGGCACGAGCGATCGAGACCACGCGAGCCACGCCCGAGAGTTGGCTTGCGAGGTCTCGAGACGCGCGCGAGCGCGCACTCCTCGACCAGCGATTAGGGCGGGCCGCCCGACCGGATGCAGTCAGTTGGCGAGGCGCTCGAGCACGATCGCGGCGAGCTGGTGTGCGAAGCGGTCTGCCGTGGGCTGATCGGCTGCTTCCACCATCACGCGAACCATCGGCTCGGTGCCGGACGGACGCAGCAGCACGCGGCCGGTGTCACCCAGCTCCGCCTCGACCGCGCGAACGGCCTCGGCGATGACCTCGTCGGATGACAGGGCCCGGTGGTCGACTCCGCGCACATTCACGAGAATCTGCGGGAAGACGGTCATCACGGATGCGAGCTCCGCGAGCGTCTTGCCCGTGCGGGCCATCTCGGCAACGAGGTGCAGTCCGGTGAGGATACCGTCACCGGTCGTGGCGTACTTGGTCATAATCACGTGACCGGACTGCTCGCCACCGAGCGAGTACCCGTGTTCGTTGAGTTCCTCGAGCACGTAGCGGTCGCCCACCTTGGTCTGAACCATGGTGATGTCATTGGCGGCCATCGCCTTGCGCAGGCCGAGGTTACTCATGACTGTGGCCACGAGGGTGCGGTCTTTCAGCACTCCGCGTTCGGCCATCGAGACGGCGAGGATGGCCATGATCTGGTCACCGTCAACGATGTTGCCGTCACGGTCCACGGCCAGGCAGCGGTCGGCGTCGCCGTCGTGAGCGATACCCACGTCCGCGCCGTGTTCGAGAACGGCCTTCGCGAGGTTGTCGAGGTGGGTGGAACCGACCCCGTCGTTGATGTTGAGCCCGTCGGGATCTGCGCCGATCACCGTGAGGCGAGCGCCGGCATCCGTGAAGACCTGGGGGGAGACGCCTGCCGCAGCGCCGTGGGCGCAATCGAGCACGACGTGAATGCCGTCGAGACGGTGGGGCAGGGTACCAAGCAGGTGCACGACGTAGCGATCCTCGGCATCGGCGAAGCGGCGCACGCGTCCGACGTCGCCGCCGATGGGCATGAGGGTGTCGCGACCGATGTAGGACTCGATGCGGTCTTCTACGGTGTCGGGAAGTTTGGTTCCGCCGAAGGCGAAGATCTTGATGCCGTTGTCGGGCGCCGCGTTGTGTGAGGCGGAAATCATCACACCGAAGTCAGCACCGATGTCGGCGATCAGAAAGGCTGCGGCAGGGGTGGGAATGACCCCGGCGTCGAGAACATCGACGCCACTGCTGGCAAGTCCGGCCGAGACTGCGGCCGTCAGGAATTCACCGGAGATGCGGGGGTCGCGAGCGACCACGGCTACCGGGCGGCGACCCTCGGCGAGACGTGCTGTCGCACGACGACCGGTGGTCAATACTGCTGCGCTGGCCTGGGCAAGGCTCAGGGCCAGGCCAGCCGTGAGATCACGGTTGGCCAGGCCCCGAACACCGTCCGTGCCGAATAGTCGAGACATAGAGTCTGGGTATCCGACGAGCGGGTTAGCGCTTAGAGAACTGAGGAGCCTTACGGGCCTTCTTGAGTCCGGCCTTCTTGCGCTCCTTGACACGAGCGTCGCGGCTCAGGAAGCCGTTCTTCTTCAGGATCGCGCGGTTGTTCTCTTCGTCGATCAGGTTGAGCGAGCGAGCGATGCCGAGGCGAAGCGCGCCAGCCTGGCCCGAGGGGCCGCCACCGGTGATGCGAGCGATGACATCGTACGAGCCGAGAAGGTCAAGAACCTTGAACGGGTCGTTGATGAGCTGCTGGTGCAGCTTGTTGGGGAAGTAGTCGGCGAATTCGCGGCCGTTCACAACGATGGTTCCGGAGCCAGGGACGATGCGCACGCGGGCGATGGCCTGCTTGCGACGGCCGACGGCTGCGCCGGGAACGTTGAGGACGGCGCGAGGCGCCTTGCTTTCGGTCTCCGCGGGAGTCTCGGTCGAGTAGCTCTCGGGAGTTGCGTCAATCTGTTCTGCGATCTGCGCCACGATGGGTTGAATCCTTTTTCTAGAGTCGAGAAGTCTGGGAGGTCGGCGCTACTGCGCGACCTGGCCGAGGGTGTACGGCTTGGGCTGCTGAGCGGAGTGCGGGTGCTCGGGGCCGGCGTAGACCTTGAGCTTCGTCAGCTGCGCACGGCCGAGGGAGTTCTTCGGCAGCATGCCGCGAACGGCCTTCTCGACCGCACGGGTCGGGTGCTTCTCAAGCATCTCGGAGTAGTTGGTCGCCGTGAGTCCGCCCGGGTAACCCGAGTGGCGGTAAGCAATCTTGAGGTCGAGCTTCTTGCCGGTCAGGGCGATCTTGTCCGCGTTCACGATGATGACGAAGTCGCCACCATCCATGTGCGGGGAGAAGGTTGCCTTGTGCTTGCCGCGCAGCAGAACTGCTGCGTGGCTGGCCAGACGTCCGAGGACGATATCGGTGGCATCGATGACAACCCAGTCGTGCTGGAGTTCGCTTGCCTTGGGGCTATAAGTGCGCGTCACTATTGTGCTGCTTTCTTCTTTTCGAACGGAGGTGTTCGTGAATCCCGCTCCGGGCATGTTTTCGTGATGAAAACACTATCGATGGAGGGCTCACGTTCGTATGTCGCGCTGCAACGCGCAGACATCAAGGGTCTACTCTAGCTGCCGTATGACCTCAGCGCAACTCGAAGAGATCAAGCGACCGGCAGCGAGCGACGGTTTCGAGTCTCGACGGCGCGAATGGCCAGCTCCGCATCGTCCGGGTACCCCACGTCGACAAGGGTCAGTCCCTCCGGCGGCATGACCTTGAACTCAACGATTCGAGCTCGTTCGATGTGCAGGTTCACCAAGCGCTCCGCGGCAAGGCGTCCTTCGCCCACAGACACGCAGGCGCCCACGAGGGCGCGCACCATGCTGTGGCAAAACGCATCCGCTGTCAGGGTGGCGACGAGTACACCGTCTTCATCGCGGCGCCAGCGAAAGTCCTGCAGTGTGCGGATGGTGGTGGCCCCGGGGCGCGGCTTGCAGTACGCGGCAAAGTCGTGCAGACCAACCAGGTTGGCGGCACCGGCGTCCATCAGGGCAACGTCGAGCTTGCCCGGATGCCACGTGGTGCGAAGGCGCTGCTGCGGGTCGCGCAGGGCGTGCAGGTCGGAGATGCGGTACTCATAGCGACGCCACAGGGCCGAGAAACGGGCGTCGAAACTCATGGGCACAATAGTGGCCGTGCGCAGCACGATATCCGGCTGGGTCACGAGCACCCCACTCAACCGCCGCTGCACGGCAACGGCGAGCGGCACGGGAGGGCGATCACCGGTACCGCGCTTCACGCGAATGAGTGACTCGGCCTGTTCCGGCGTGAGGTCGAAGTGAGCGACCTGCCCCTTGGCGTGCACGCCGGCATCCGTTCGCCCGGCCACGATCAGGGTGGGGTGCGGCGGGTAATTATGCAGGATTGTCGCGAGGCCGTCTTCGATCTCCCCCTGGACGGTGCGAAACCCGGGCTGGCGTGCCCAGCCGGCAAAATCGGTGCCGTCGTAGGCAATGTCCAGACGGATGCGCGTGGTCGACGGCCAGGGCGGGCCGATGTGTGGCGCAGAAAGATTCACAGGAACAAGACTAGGCGGCTGGCACGGGATATCGTTGAAGCCGAAGTTCGGCCCGCCCCGATTTTCGCCACTCATATATGAAACCCACACCTACTCCTGAGACCGGGCCGGTCAGCGCACCCGCCGGCGCCACTCCCTCACGTGAGGGTTCTTCGAGCGACACTTCGCCCAGCGACGTTCCCCGCAGCGACACTCCCCCCAGTGGCACTCCCCCAACGGCACCGTCCCCCGTCGTCACCGTGCCGCGTTCCGGCCGACTCTCGGGGCTCGACGGGCTACGCGCCATCGCCGTGGTCGCCGTCGTCATCTACCACTTCTTCCCGGACGCCCTGCCGGGTGGCTTCATCGGCGTTGATGTCTTCTTTGTGATCAGTGGTTTTCTGATCACCGGGCTCCTCGTGTCCGAGCGAACCCGCACCGGCCGTATTTCACTGCGTCACTTCTGGCAGCGCCGGGCACGTCGACTCGTGCCGCCGCTGGTGCCCCTGCTTCTGCTGAGCTGCACGGCGGCCTGGCTGATCGGTGGTGACGTGCTCGTGGGCCTCGGCGCCCAGTTGCTCGGCGCGGTGACCTTTGGCTATAACTGGATTTCGATCGCCGGGGATGCGAGTTATTTCGCGGCCGATCAACCGGAGCTGTTTCGCAATCTCTGGTCCCTGGCGGTTGAAGAACAGTTCTACGTGATCTGGCCGCTCTTGCTGCTGGCGATTCTCCTCATTCGCCGTCCGCGGGCACGACTGGCCGGTGTGGCCCTGCTGGCCGTCGCCTCCATGGTGTGGATGGGCGTTCTGTACAGCCCGGGCGCCGACCCGACCCGGGTGTACTACGGCTCGGACACCCACAGTTTCGGTCTGTTCGTGGGTGCCACGCTTGCGCTGCTGCTTCGTCGGCCCGCCGGACTCCGCAACGAACTGCCTCGACTCAGACCCTGGCTCGGCCTCGCGGCCTGATCGGGATCGGAGTCGCCGCCGTCTTTTTGCCCGAGGGGGATACGGCAACGTACCGCGGAGGCCTCGCCGCCGTCAGCCTTCTTACGGCCGTGGCAATCTGGGCGGGCGTTCGTGGCGGTACCTTCGGCCGCGCCCTCGACGTGGCACCGCTGCGCTATGTCGGCGAGAGGTCCTACGGTATCTACCTCTGGCACTGGCCGGTGCTCGTCCTGCTGCAGGTCGGCCTGCCCGGACCGTCGGCTCCGCTGCGCGGAGTACTGATCGGAACGGTCGCCGCCGCCCTGACGCTGGGCGCGGCGGGCGCCTCCTATCGGTGGTTGGAACAGCCGATACGGCGGGAAGGGATCCGCGGCGTCATCCGTCGGTTGCGGAGTCTCTGGGGCAGCCCGGTGAAGGGGCGAGGCCTTGTGGCGGCTCTCGCCGTGGCAGCGCTGCTGATGTCGGGCGGCACGGCTGCGGCTCTTGTGACCGCACCGGCCACCGCAACGGCCGAGGTCGAGATCGAGAGGGGACAACAGGCGCTCGATGCGGCGGCGAAGGCCGCTGCCGAGGCCGCCCGGCAGGCCCCCTCGACCCCTGCGCCACTGCCGGGCGGTGACCTCATCACCGCGGTGGGAGACTCGGTCATGCTCGCGTCGGCCGCTGAGTTGCAAACGACGTTTCCCGGTATCTCCATTGACGCCGCGGTATCGCGGGGCATGTATTCCGCGGCGGGTATATTGGCGGAGTTGGCCCGCACGGGCGCATTGCGTCCCATCGTGGTGGTCGGGCTCGGCACGAACGGACCCATCACGACGGACGAGCTGAATCAGATCGAGAGCGTCATCGGCCCCGACCGCAAGCTCATCCTCGTGAACGCCTACGCAGACCGTGACTGGACCGACGGTGTGAATGCCTCGCTCGCCGACTACTCGGCGCGTAAACGACTCGTCGAACTCGCCAACTGGCACGATGCCATCGCTCCGCACACGGATCTTCTGGCAGGCGACGGAGTGCACCCTGGGCCCACGGGGGGTCAAATCTATGCGGATTCCGTGACCACGGCCCTGCAACGCCTCGCTGAACTGCCCCCGTTGCGTTCCCCTGGCGCAAATCGCCTCTACCCCGCTCCGGTGTAAATGCTGGTCGAAGCGCGCACGACCGTGCATCGCGCCGGGCCCCCAGCTAGGCTCGAACGGGTGATGACTCAGACATTCTCCCTCCGGACCACCGTTGATTCCGACTGGCGCGAGGTGCGCGACCTGCGCCTGGAGATGATCCGGGACATGCCCACCGCCTACATGGAGAGCCTGGACGAAGCGCTTGGGCGCGACGAAGCCGAGTGGCGCATGCGTGGCCGTCGCGGCAGCGCGGAGCACGGCATCGCCGTGGTCGCGATCGACGCCTCCGGCCGGTGGATCGGCACAATGGCCGGTTATGTCGACCCGACCGTCGGCGCCCTGCTCGTCGGCGTCTACGTCACGCCGGACTATCGGGGACGCGAAGCCGGAGTGACGGATGCCCTGCTGGGCGCCATCGAGACCTGGGCCCGAACCGAGGGAGACCTCCTCACACTGCACGTGCACCAGCACAACACCCGCGCGATTGCCGCCTACCAGCACCGCGGGTTTGAGGCCACGGGCGAATCCATTCCGTACAACCTCGACACCACGACTAACGAACTCGAAATGGTCAAGTCCTTTTAGCTCGAAAGCCGCACCGGGCCCGCACCGGCCGCCGCACGATCGAGCACATCGCGCTCCTCAGCGCGAGTGAGGCCCGTGCGCCGCTCGCTTCGAGAGCACCTCGCGGGCGACGCCGACATCGGTTAGAACTCGATGGTGAAAACCATTTCGCGGTGCGCGGCGACGAAGCCCATGCCGGTATAGAGGCCGACGGCACCGGTGGGGCTGTCGGTGTCCACGTCGAGTGTCGCGCGTTCGTGGCCGGCCGCGCGACTCGCCGCGAGGTGCGCGGCGAGAAGAGCCTGTGCGATGCGGCGTCCACGCCAATCGCGCAGCACACCCACCAAAGCGATATAGCTGCTGCTGAACCCGGCTCCCGCCCAGTCGTCCTCACTCACGGTGCTGAGCAGGTAACCGGCGACGTGTTCGCTGCCCTCGGCATCCGTCCCGAACACGACGAACGAGAGATCGGGGCGAAACGTCTCCGCCTCGGTGAAGGACGTCCACGTTTCATCGCTCAGCGGCTGGCTCGACCAGTGGTCCGCGAATGCCTCGTCGTGAGCGGCGTGCACAGCCGCGGACATGTTCGCGGAATACGGGGCCAGCCGGATGCCGTCGTCCAGCTCAAAATTCCGGATCGGATCCGCGAGCACCCGCTGCAACTCCACGAAGTACCGCGCGAGCGTGAGGCCCGCTCGCGCCAGCAACCGAGCGTTCTGGGGCGCACGTTCGTCGGCGTAGGCCTGAATCCACCCGGGAAGTGTCTTGTTCGACGACCCGAGCTGCTGGCGGGCACGCCCGAGTTGCCAGTCAAGGAGCACGCGACCGATACCGCGCGCACGCCAGTCCGGGTGCACTCCGCCGGCAACGGTTGACTTCACGAGCGTGCGCTGGCCCGGCGATGGCATCGCAGTACCCCAAGCCAGAAGTTCACCGCTTGCGGACACACCCACGAGGGAATCGGCCGCCGCATCGAAAAACGTGAACCCGAAGTCGTCGGCGACCTCCTCACGGGTGGGCAGGTAGTTCGGGTGGTCGATGCGACCCATGGCGCGCATGAGCGCCCAGATCGCGTCGACGTCCTCGAGGGTCGCGGCGCGCCACAGGGCGATATCGGGATGCTCGGGCAGGACAATGTCGACCGGGGCAGAAACCCGCTCCTTCAGTGGACGCACCGTTTCAACCATGCGTCCAGCCTATGGGCCGCCGTGCCTCGGTCATAGAGTGCCCCGCCGGTCGAGGCGCGAGAACACGTTAGATAGCCCCCACCACGCAAACCACGTCCCAGGATCGGCCAGCGAGGTCTCGATCGCTCCTTCGTCGCGCCTCGACCAACGAAACGCAACAGCTCACGGCTCGATCGCTCCTTCGTCGCGCCTCGACCAACGAAACGCAACAGCTCACGGCTCGATCGCCCCTTCGTCACGGCGCGACCAGCGAAACCTCGCGCATTCACCGTTCTAGAACTGGAGGGTGTAGGCCATCTTTTTGTGTACGGCATGGAAGCCCATGCCCGTGTACAGCCCGAGAGCGCCCGTTGGGCTGTCGGAATCCACGGCAAGAGTCGCCCGATCGTGCCCGAGAGCGCGCCCGGCCTCGAGCTGGGCGGCCAGCAGCGACTGGGCGATGTGCCGGCCGCGCCATCCGCTCGTCACCCCTACCAGGTCGATGTAGCTGCCGGTGAAACCCTGAGTCGTCCAGACGTTCTCGTTCGCGGTCGAGAGCACGAAACCGACGACCTCGTCGCCCGCCCACGCCACGAAAGACACGTCGGGCCGAAACCAGCGCCCGTTCACGAACGCCGCCCAGTTCTCGTCGCTCATCGGCTGACTCGCCCAATGGTCCATGAAGGCGTCGTCCCGGGCCACATGCACCTGCGCCGAGTCGGCCGGCGTGTACTGGGCGATACGGATGCCGTCGGCCGGCGTGACCGGTGGCACCGGCTCGTCGAGGGGCCGCTCCAACGAGAGGAAATAGCGCGTGAGGTTGAGTCCGCCCCGCTCGAACAGCTTCGCACTCTGCGGTGCGCGCTCGTCGGCGTAGGCGAAGATCCACCCCGGCAGGGTCTTGGTGGACGTCGCCAGCTGCTGCCGAGCCCTTCCGAGCTGCCAGGCAAGCAGCTCGCGACCGATCCCCCGGCCTCGCAGCTCGGGGTGCACCCCGCCGATCAGGATGGAGCGCACGAGGGTTTCCTGGCGCGGCGGGAACAGCACCATGCCGTTGGCCACAATGCGGCCGGCATCATCGAGGCCCACGAGAGAGTCGAGGGCGGCATCCACGTGGGAGTAACCGAAGTCCGCGGCGATCGCACCGCGCGTGGTGAGGTAGTTCGGATGGTCCAGGCGCCCCATCGCCTCGCGCAGCTGCCAGATGCCGTCAATGTCGGCCTCGCTGGCGGCACGCCACACGGCGACCTCGGGGTGAACCGGCACGGAAAGCGTGAAAGGTGCGGTCACGCGCTCGTTCAGGGGCCGCAGGTCGTCAGTCATGATCCCAGCCTAACCGGGGCCAGTGACGCAGTCCCAGCCGGTCGAGGCGCGAGTGGTCGAGGCCACTCGAGACACGCAAGGATTGAGAACGGCTTACGAGGTCTCGATCTCGACAAGCTCGATCCAAGCGCTCCCTGGTCGCGCCTCGACCAGCGGCGGGTCGAAGCGGGCACGGACAAAAAAAGAGCCCGACCGAAGTCGGGCCCTTCTTCAGAAACGCGTTGTTACTTGGCGTCCGTGGTCTCGGCGGCAGCCTCGGTGGGCTCCTCGACGACAACCTCAGCGGCAGCTTCGTCAGCAACCTCGGCGTCAGCAACGACAACCTCTTCGACAACGGGCTTCTCAGCCGTCACCGTGGAGGTCTTGGAGTGCTTGACCTTCGGGGTGACGGGCTCAAGAACGAGCTCCATCTGAACCATCGAAGCGTTGTCACCCTTGCGGAAACCGAGCTTCGTGATGCGCGTGTAGCCACCCTGACGCTCGTTGACCTGCGGGGCGATAACCGTGAAGAGCTCGTGCACGACGGACTTGTCCGTGATCGTCGCGAGAACGCGACGACGGGCGTGCAGGTCGCCGCGCTTGGCGAACTGCACCATGCGCTCGGCGAGCGGACGCAGGCGCTTGGCACGGGTCTCGGTCGTCTTGATCGACTTGTGGGTGAACAGGGCAGCAGCCAGGTTCGCAAGCATGAGGCGCTCGTGCGCCGGGCCGCCACCGAGACGGGGCCCCTTTGTGGGCTTAGGCATTGGTATTCTCCAGTATCAAAATTCGAAAGGCAGTCGCGAAGACGAGCCTTAGTTGGTCTCTTCTTCGTAGCCGCTGTAGAAGTGTGCTCCGTCGAATCCGGGAACCGAATCCTTCAGGGACAGGCCGAGCTCAACGAGCTTGTCCTTCACCTCGTCAACCGACTTCTGTCCGAAGTTGCGGATGTTCATCAGCTGGGTCTCCGAGAGGGCGACCAGTTCGCTGACATTGTTGATGCCTTCGCGCTTCAGGCAGTTGTACGAACGAACCGACAGGTCCAGGTCCTCGATCGGGATCGACAGCTCGGTCGAGAGCACAGCGTCGACCGGCGCGGGGCCGATCTCGATGCCTTCGGCCGCGGTGTTGAGCTCGCGGGCCAGACCGAACAGCTCGGTCAGCGTGCGCCCAGAGGATGCAATCGCGTCGCGAGGCGTGATCGCCGACTTGGTCTCCACGTCAACGACGAGGCGGTCGAAGTCGGTGCGCTCACCGGCACGAGTTGCCTCGACGCGGTACGTCACCTTGAGAACGGGCGAGTAGATCGAATCGACCGGAATCTGGCCGGCCTCGGAGAACTCGTTGCGGTTCTGCGCGCTGGACACGTAACCACGGCCACGCTCAATGGTGAGTTCAAGTTCGAACTTCGCATTGTCGTTGAGGGTTGCGATGACCAGTTCAGGATTGTGCACCTCGACACCGGCCGGAGCCGAGATGTCAGCGGCGGTTACCTGACCGGCACCCTGCTTGCGCAGGTACGCGGTGATGGGCTCATCGTGCTCGCTGGAGACGACGAGGCCCTTGATGTTGAGGATGATTTCGGTGACATCTTCTTTGACACCGGGAACGGTGCTGAACTCGTGCAGCACGCCATCGATGCGGATGCTGGTTACAGCAGCGCCCGGGATC
>NZ_JPRS01000204.1 GCF_000738085.1 Cryobacterium sp. MLB-32 | reverse complement strand
GGGCAGCAGCGCCCGCGGGGCGCCGCAGCCGCAGGGCCAGGCTTCCGGCAACGACTGCCGCGATCAGGGTCGCCAGAAACGGCGCCACCAGCAGGCTGTCGAACCCGGCGACCGGTGCCGGAGCGGTGAGCAGCTGTTTCCACGACACGACGACGCCCAAGGCCAGTTCGCGCAGGGTGGCGAGCGTGGGAACGACTCCGAGCACGGTGCTCGCCCGCAGGGCGAGCGCTCCGCCGAACATGACGTACCCCAGCACGGTCGCGAGCGCCACCGTGAGCACGCCCCAACGCAACCGGGCGCCGACGAGGGCGATCCCGAGGCCGAGCACGGCGCCGCCGAGGCCCGCCACCAGGTATCCGGTGCCGCCGAACACCGGCCCGAAACCCAGCACCCCGACGCCGAGCAGCACGAACAGCACCACCAGGTCGATGAACCAGGCACGCCGGCTGCGCACACTCACGCGATCACCCGCCGCAGGCCGAGGGGAAGATCGCTCAAGTCGCCGACCGTGAGAACATCGGTTGCGCCCATCGAGCCGCGGGCGAGCGCCGCACCGGGCACGCAGCGCACCGCGATCACCCGAATACCCTGCGGAAGCACCCGGCACGCAGCCCGAATGCGGGCCGGCTCCACGGCAGCCCCGAACACCAACACGACCACGGATGCGTTGGGCACGATCCGACCGATGTGTCGCGCGAGGTGCACCACGTCGCGGGCGGAACCCGTGCCGTTCGCGCCCTCCCGATCGAGCCCGGCGAGGCCGTCGAGGAGGCGGGCCGCATTCTCGACCGGCATCACCTTCTCCTGGGTGAGCACGGTGAGCTGCTTCTCGTCGAGCACCGCTTGCAGCCCGATCGACCCGCACACCGAGATGGCGAGCTCGAACTGGTCGGCGGACTCGTCAGCAGACTCGTCAGCGTGAGGTTTTCGAGCCGCCGCGGCGGGCTCGGCCGACGACGGAGCCGTTCCATAGTCGGCGGGGTTGCGGGACAGCGCCACGGCCACATGCGAACGCCGGGTCTGCTCGAATTGGCGCACCATGACCGTGCCCGTGCGCGCGAACGATCGCCAGTGCACATTGCGTAGGTCATCCCCCGGCACATACTGCCGCAGCGCGTGGAACGACATGTCATCGCTTGACAGGTGTGCCGTGGGCGTGCCTTCGAGGTCGCGCAGCAGGCCCGTCGCGGAACCGTCGAGACGCACGGTGCGCGGATGAACGAACAGCGTGACGGCCGGCGCATTCTCGCGGGAGCGGCGCAGGAGGCCCAGAGGATCCCCGCGCACGGAACGCACCGGCCCCACGACGAGCACCGCCCGGCGCCGGGTGGGAATGACGAAGAGGTCGTCGTGGCTGCCGTCCGCCGCGAGCCGCGGCACCTGGAATGCCGCGAGACCGGCGCCTACCGGCAGCTCGATGCGCACCGGCAACAACGCGCGCCTGGACGCGTTGCGCACCGAGACCTGACCGACCGCCTGCTCGCCGACCACCACCCGGTTGCTGCCGAGATCGAGTCGCACGTCGTAGCCGTTGCGGCCCAGTACGAATGGCACCGCGAGCGCGAGCAGGGCGAGAGCCACCGCGGCAAGGGCGGTGAATTCCTGCCAGCCGAGCCACCGCCCGATGATCAGGCCGAGCACGCCGACGACCACGAGCGCGCGGCCGAAACCGGTGACGGTCCGCAGGCGCTCCCGCACGGCGGACAATGGCACGGCGGACAATGGCGCGACGGAAGCGAGCACGGCCCTCGACCGCACCTCCCTCCACCCACGCGCCCCGTCTCTCATACCGCCGGGCGCCTCGACAGCGGGGCGGCGACCTGCCCGAGCACGCGAACCATCAGCTTCGCGGCGGTCTCGCCGGCGAACTCCGCCTCCGGATCGAGCACGATCCGGTGGGTCCAGACCGCCGCCGCGAGGTCTTTCACGTCGTCGGGCAGCAGGAACGTGCGTCCCTGCGCGGCGGCCCAGACCTTGGCTGCCCGGATCATCACGATGGCGCCGCGCACAGAGACCCCCACCCGGGTTGCGGGCGAGGTGCGGGTGGCTTCGGCGAGCTCGGCCACGTAACGCAGCACCGCGCTGTCAACGTGCACCGTGGCAGCGAGGTCGGCCATCGCGGCGACGCCCTGCGTCGTGATCACGGGTTGCAGGTCCGCCGCGGGGTTGCGATTCGCCGACCCGGCCAAGATCAGCTCGGTCGCGGCGAGATCCGGGTAGCCGATCGATGTCTTGATCAGGAAACGGTCGAGTTGTGCCTCGGGCAGCCGGTACGTTCCGGCCTGTTCGATCGGATTCTGGGTGGCGATCACCATGAACGGACGCCCCACCTCGTGGCCGATGCCGTCGATCGTGATGCGGGATTCCTCCATCACCTCGAGCAGCGCGGACTGCGTCTTCGGTGAGGCCCGGTTGATTTCATCCGCGAGCACGATCGAGGCGAAGATCGGGCCACGGTGAAACTCGAATCGGTGGCTCTGCTGGTCGTAGATCGTGACACCGGTCACGTCGGAGGGCAGCAGGTCCGGCGTGAACTGGATGCGCTGGTTCGTGCCCTGCACGGTGGCCGCCAACGCCTTGGCCAGGGACGTTTTCCCGGTTCCGGGGGCGTCTTCGAGCAGCACGTGACCCTCGGCAAGCATGGCGGTCAGCACCAGGCGCACGACCTGATTCTTGCCCAGCACCGCGAGGCCGATGTTCTTCAGCAGCGCGTCGAAGGTGTCGGCGAACCACCGCGCCTCCTCTGCGCTCATCTGCGCGGTCACGCTGGTCGTGGTGCTCGTCATGTCGCGCTCCTCATTAACTGACTCGATCAAAACTGTGTCCCTGGGCTGCCCGGTCAACAGACCGGCAGACCCGTCACGTCGCCGTTCACTGCGGCCCTGGCCACGTACCAGCCGTTCTGCATGCGGTACCAGACCGGGTCGCGGCCGACCGCATACCCCTCCGGAGCGGTGATCTGGCAGACCACCGAAAGCTCCCCGCGCTGGTAGCCGATTCCCCCGCAGACTCCGTCAACCTCGTTGGCCGGCAGGTCGAACTCGGATTCGGGGCAGGTCTCTCGGTGTGCCCTCACGACCCACACCGAGCGGTCGTTGGCCTGTCCTGACCAGCTCGCGCTCGCGGAGAGTCCGCCGTCGTTCGTGTAGTTCACCGTGATCGACGCGGCCTCGCCGGGCTGCAGGTTGCCGATCGTGGCGGTGCCGGTGCCGTTCGCGTCGAGCCCCGGGTCCGCGACCGTGATCGGGCGACCGTTGCCGTCGACGCTCCACACAAACTGCACGGCCTGGTCCAGCCGGTTGGTGGCCGCCAGGGTGATGATCGGCGCGCCGAATGGCACCACCGTGTTGGAGGCCGCCGGCAATCCTGGCTCGATGCCCGCCACCGTCGACACCATCCACACGGAGACGGTGTACGCGGTTCCGTTGCTCAGACCAGCGATGGCGCCACCACCGGCGGGCAGGGTGCCGCCGGCGATGCCGTTCACCGCGTAGTAGTAGGTGATCTCTTCGGCGCGGTTGCCGTTGAGGGCGCCCGGCGTGAATGTCACCGCGGCACCACGGTCGAGAGGTGTGGCCACCACGCTGCCCGGTGCGCCGGGCGGCACCGCACCGCGCCGCGGGCTGGAGGCGGCACTCGGCGCAGAGTCGCCGGCCTTGTTACGAGCGGTCACCACAAACGAGTAGTCGGTCTCCGATGCGGCAACCGCGACGTTGGCGAACGGCTCGGCCACGCGCAGGGAACCGATCGTCACGCCTCCCTGCCTGGTCTCCAGCCGGTAGCCGGCCACCGCGTCCCCGTTGTCCGGCGGCCGCACCCAGGACACGGCAATCTGGGCCTCGCCCCCCACCGCGGTGGCCGGCGCCGTGGTCGGCGCGCCCGGCGCATCCGGAACACCCGCCGGAACGGTGGGGGTGCTGCCCACGCTCCACTCCGACGCGTTCGCGGACCGGTTGTGCGCCTGCACCTGCACCGTGTACGAGACACCGTTCTGCAACCCCGCCCACACGAGGGATGTCCCGGTGACCGTCTGCTCGGCCGGACCGGCCGGCCGCGGCGATATGCGGGCGGTGTACGACGTGACGGCCGAACCTCGGCTGGCCGGAACCGGCCACGACACGGCGAGGCTCGTGTCACCGAAGGTGACCTTGGGCTGTGCGGGAGCGTCGGGGCGGGCGTCCGGGCGGGCAGTCTCCGACACCCCGGAGGTCGGGGACTCCCCCACGCCGTTCGTGGCCGTGACGGTGAACGAGTAGTCCACGTCGTTGGTCAGCCCGGAAATGGTGCACGTGGTCGCGGCGCACTCCCGGGTCTGTCCCGGCGCGCGCACCGTGTACGACGTGACGGGTGACCCGTTGTTCGGTCCCGGCGACCAGGACAGCACGATCGTGCTGTCCTGGATCGCCGTCACCACCGGCGTCGACGGCGCTCCGGGACGACCGAGCACCGAGAGGCGGATGCGCCCGTCCACTTCGCGGTCGACGTCACGAGTGGCATCGGCGACGCGGTAGCGCACCACCATGGTGCCCACGAAATCACCGGCCGGCGTGATGACGACCTCACTGCCGCGAACGGATACCGTCCCCGCCCCGGTCTCGACGGCGGCGCCCACCAGGGTCAGCGGGTCCCCCTCGAAGGGGCTCGTGTCGTTGAGCAGGGCGGACACGGTGCTGGCCTGGCCCTGCCGGGCCTGGCCGACCACGTCGTCGGTCGTCACGGCGAGCGGCCGGGTGGACGCGACAACCCGCAGTTGCATCGTGGCCATGACCGGTTCACTCGCACCGTCAGTGATCTGCAGCTGCACCGACGCGGTGGTGCCCTTGGACGTCTGTTTCGCGGCGCTCACCTGCAGGGTGCGGCCGGCGACGGCCACGGAGAACCCGGACGGGCTGCCGCTCGTGAGGCGAAAGGTGAGCTTCTCGAGGTCGCCGGGGTCCACGTCCTTTGACAGGGCCTCCAGATTCACGCTGACCGCAGCCTCGCCGGGAGCGACGTCCACGGTTCCGCCGGCGAATGTCGGCTGCTGGTTATCGGGCGCGAGCACCGTGACGGGGATCGACAGAACGGCGGTCAGACCGGAGGGGTCATCCGGTCCCGTTCCGTCGGTCACCTCGAAGCTGATCGCGTCGGGTCCGAAATAGTCTGGCGCCGAGGTGTACACGAGCGTCTTCTCATCGGTGATGAGGGACGAACCATTGGCGTGGGTCGCGGTGACCGTGGACGCGACGGTGATGCGCGGAGTCTTACCGGCCGCGACGGTGACGTAGTCGGCCAGGTGCAGGGTGACGCTCTGCCCGCTCGTGACGGTGATCTGCGCGGTGTCGGGGGTGAGTGTGGGCAGCAGGTCGTCGAGGCCCGGCACCAGCACGAATGCGAAGGCCGTGAGTGCGTCGGTATCCGTCACCGTGTACATCACGATCTGCGCCGTCTTCGCGAGCGGCAGCCGGATCACGCCGTCGGCCAACACCCGCGCCGCGGGGTCGCTCACCGACACCGCGAGCTCGGCGGCGGCGCCGTCGGGGTCCTCGTCATTCAGGAGCACGGGCACGTCGACGCTCGTCTGGCCGGCGATGTCGGCGACGGCCACCCGGTCGTCACGCGCGATTGGCACCCGGAGCGGCGCGGTATCCGTGATGCTCAGCTGCAGCGTTCCGATGGCCGTCGCACCCCACTGGTCGGCCACGACGTAGCGGATGCTGAACTCGCCCCCGGTGCGCGGCGTGCGCAGCAGGATACGGTCGCCCACGACCTGCGCGACGAGGCCCTCCGGCAGCTCAAGCCCGGTCTTCACGAGCGTGAGCGCGTCGCCGTCCGGATCGGTGTCGTTGGAGAGAACGGACACGGAGAGTTGCCGGTCCGGCCGGGCCGTGACGGCGTCTTTCACGGCGTACGGGTTTTGATTGACCGAGCCCGGTTGCGCGATGCCCACCTGCACGGCGGCCGAGGACCTGGCACCGAGACGGTCCCGCACGACGTACGTGAAGTTGTCCGTTCCGGTGGACCGGTCGTACGCCTCGTACTCCAGCCAGGAGGCGCCGACCTCGGTCACGCGGCCCTTCGTCGGGGCGTCGCCCTGGCCCACGAGCTCGACCGAGTCACCGTCGGGGTCGATCTGATCGAGGGGGATCGGAATGCGCACGGTGCTTCCCGACAACACCCGGGCCACGATGTCGACCGGACGCGGGCGGGAATTGGCGTCGGGCGCCGCGGCCAGGATACGAATCGTGACGTAACCGGCATCCTTCTGCCCCTGGCTGTCGACAACCTCGTAGGTGGCATAGACGGTTTTCGGGGTGTTTCCGGCCTGAAACCGCAGCGTGTTCTCGGCGATGAACAGGCTGCCGTCGGCGGGGTCCACCAGTGGTGCCACGAGGGTGGGCGCGAGGGCGATCGTGTCGCCGTTGGGGTGGGAGTCGTTCAGCAGCACATCGATCGTGACGATGTCACCGGCGCGCACGAGCGCCGTGTCGTCGACGGCGACCGGCGGCAGAAGCACCGCCGGGGCCGGCACCGGAATGATGAGCACCTCCCCGATGGCTGTGACGCCACCGTTGGAGACGGTATAGCGGATGCTCACCGGCTGGCTGAGCCCGGACTGGTCGGCGACGCGCAACACGCGGTGTTCCAGCACGGAAATAGAGACGCCGAGGTTGTCGGGGATGCTCACCGACTGCACCACGAGGATGCCGCCGGCCGGGTCGGTGTCGTTCGCCAGCACGTCGACGAGAACGACACCGCCCGTCGGCAGCAGGGCCACATCGCGAACAGCCACCGGCGGGGCCAGGCTCGGCACGGCATCCGTGACATCGATGCGCACGAGTCCTGCCACCGAGCTCGGCCCGTCTGTCACGAGGTACTGCACGTAGTACTGCCCGGCGACCGGCGCCGTGAAGGTGAAGGTGCCGGCCACGAAGTCGGGCACGATCGTGACTCCGACCACGTCGTCGACCTTGGCGAGGCGCAGCGGCACCCCGCTCGGACTCTCGTCGTTGAGCAGCGGCGACACGGTCACGGCGCGGTCGACGACCGTGCCGGCATGGTCGAGGTTGGTGACCGGTTGCGAGTTACCGGGCGCCCGCACGTCGACGCGAACGACGCCTTCGGCCGGTTCGAAGCCGTCGGACACCGAGAGGGACACATCCTTGCGGCCCAGGTTCTTGCCGGTCGCGGTATAGGTCAGCAGGCCGTCGGCGGTGAACTGCACCGTGTCGTCATCGACGGCCGCCGCGCCCTGCAGGAAGAGGTCGTCACCGTCGGGGTCGATCCAGTCGGAGAGCACATTGCGGGTGGCGGTGGCACCGTGTTCCACGAGCACGGTCGACGTTCGCCGCTGCACCGGCGGCTTGTTCGTGCCGGGCGCGCTCACCGAGAGGGTGACGGTGGCGCTGGAGACGCCGCCGCGGCCGTCGCTGACCCCGTAGTCAAAGGTCGCCACGCCGCTCGCGGCATCGGCGACGGAGATCTGCAGGGCCGTGCCGCCGAAGATGGGCTGCACCTCGCCCATGAGGGCACCGGGGCCCTGACCCACCGTCACGGTGAGCAGGTCACCGTCCGCGTCACTGTCGTTTTCGAGCACCGGCAGGATCACGCTGCGGCCCGCACGCACGCCGAACGCGTCGTCAACGGCGACCGGCGGGGTGTTCTCCTCGTTACGCACCGGGAGGGAATTCTCGACCGTTTGCTTCACGGCGTCCTGCTGCTGCTCCGGGTCGGTCTGGTCCGAGGGCGGGGTGATCTCGTTCCAGTTGTCGACGAGCACCATGTTTTCGTCCACGAGCCACACGAGACCCGACTGAAGATCGTTGAGCACGACCACGTCGCGGTTCACCCGGAAGGTCAGCTCGCTGGCGGCCTTCGATTGCAGGCTGTCGACCGTGCGCGACACGTCGTTCGCCGGGTCGGGGCAGTCACGCACATACCGGGCCGAGCCGGCCCAGGCGGCGTGGGCGCATCCGCTCACGAAGACGGGGGCCGCGGGCTGGCCCTCGGCCAAGGCCTGAGCCGTGCCCTGTGCCGTGCCGCCGGGGTCGACCCTCG
>NZ_JPRS01000203.1 GCF_000738085.1 Cryobacterium sp. MLB-32 | reverse complement strand
GCTCTCCCGCTGATCGAGGAACGCCGCTGTGCTGCCCCGCTGATCGTGGAACGCTGCTGTGCTCTCCCGCTGATCGAGGAATGCTGCTGTGCTCTCCCGCTGATCGAGGAACGCTGCTGTGCTCTCCCGCTGATCGAGGAACGCTGCTGTGCTGCCCCGCTGATCGAGGAACGCCGTCTACGGCGTGTCTCGAGATCTCGCGAGCCAATCTCCGGGCTGCGGGAGGGCACAGGGAAAATCGGACGGGGCCTTAGCCGGCAATGACTCCGTCAGGCGTTCGGTTTGGGTTGCTCTCGGGTGTCAAGCCGTTCCTGGTGCTGCCGCATGGCTGTGCGGACGGCCGCGAATGACGAGGTAGGAACCAGAACTCCCAGGCGATCAGGGCCGGGTAGCTGAGAAGCACGATGAGGTGCCAGCTGCTGAATGCTGAGTCCATGGGCGGATCGTGACACGTCCTGCGTGACCCCGCTTCCGCGCCGGGCCGATCGGCTAGCCGATCAAGCTCGGGCGAAGGTCTCTCAGGGTCCGGAAATGGGTCATCCGAGTGACGCCGATCGCGGTGATGACGAGAGCGCCGGCCAGCCAGAGCAAGAGAACACCCGCGTCGGCCCAGGCGGTTGCCGGGTTACCGCCGTACATCAGCTGCCGGATACCGTCCACGGCATAACTCATCGGAACGACGTGGTGCAGCCAGTCCAGCGGTGCAGGCAGAGTCTGCCAGGGGAAGGTCCCCCCGGCCGTGACGAGCTGCACGACCATGAGCACCAGGCCGATGAACTGACCCACACTGCCCAGCCACACGTTGAGCGCGAGGATGATGGCCGCGAACGTCAGGGCGGCAAGCCCCATCATGGCGTAGGTTCCCACGGGATTGTGCACCGTGAAATTGAGCACGCCGGCGACGATCGCGAACAGCGCGGCCATCTGCACCATTCCGAGCAGGCCCGGCGTGAGCCAGCCCGCCAGCGTGATCTTGATCGGTGAATGCAGTGCCGTGATCGCCCGACGCGAGACCGGCTTCACGATGAGGAACAGGGCGTAGATCCCAATCCATCCGGCCAGGCTCACGAAGAACGGGGCCAGGCCGGCACCATACGTGCCGGCCGACGTGACGGCCGCAGTGGTGAGATCAACGGGATCGGCGATGGTCGCCCCCTGAAGGTCGCGCAGGCCGGAGTCGGACTGCGGTAGCGTGTCGACGCCGGACTGCAGGCCGTCTCGCAGGTTGGCCGCGCCGGCCTGGAGGTCATCGAGGCCGGCGCGTAGTGTGACCGCGCCCGCCTCGAGACTGCGTGCGCCGGATTCGGCCTTGGCGGACCCCGATGCCGCCGTCACGGCGCCGGCATGAACGGCGCCGGCCCCGTCTGACAGCGTCTGTGCGCCGGTGGCTGTCGCGGAGGCTCCCGATGAGGTTTGCTGGGCGCCGTCGCGTAGCTGGGCGGCTCCAGCTCGCGTAAGATCTGCTCCGTCGGCCGCCTCGGTTGCCCCGGCGGAGAGCGCGCCGCCGGCCGTCACAAGGCGGTTTGCCTGGGTGCCGATGCCGCGCAGCATCGTGCTGGTCGTGTCGAGGGACGTGCCCGGTTCGTCGAGCAGGGCCAGTACAGCATCAACCTGCGGGGGAGTGAGGCCGTCGCTCACCAGTTCGGCGCGGATGCTGTCGCGCGCGTCGGTGAGGGACATCCCGGCGTTCGCCGCTGACGCCGTAACCGCGTGCTGCGCGTCGGCCAGCCCGGACAGTCCGGTTGACAGCCCCGCGGCACCCTCCGACACCCGTTCGGTCCCGGTGGCGACGCGTGCGGTGCCGTCGGCGAGAGTTGCTGCGGCATCGGCGATCCGGTTCGTTCCGTCGGCAACGGCCCCGGATGCTGCCACCAGGTCGCTGCTGCCGCCGGCGACCTTCGCGGTGCCGTCCGCGAGTTCTCCCAGCCCGGAGGCGAGGCTGTGGCCGCCGCCGGCGAGCTCTGCTGCACCGTCGGCCAGCGCGGACGCCCCGGAACCGGCGGAAGCGGCGCCCTCCGTCACCTGGGCGGCGCCGTCGGTCGCGGTGACGAGACTCGAGCGCACGTCGGAGAGACCGATGAGGAAACTTCCTGCTGCTTCTTCATTGACCTTCTGCACGATGGCCTGACGCAGGGTCTTTGCGGCTTGCGTGCCGATTGTGGAGGCCAAATAGCTCGTCGTGTCGTTCGTGGAGAGCGTGATGGTGGCCTGGCGGGGCGAGTCGCCGGAGGTGGAGACGATCGCGGTAGAAAAGTCTGCGGGAATCGTCACGCTGAAGTCGTACGTGGAGTCGGCGACACCGGCCTTCGCCGTGGCAGCCGATACCCGATGCCAGTGAAAGCTTCCGTCATCGACGAGTTGGGTGGCCACCTCGTCGCCGTAATTGTGGGGATTGCCGTCGACCTGGGCGCCGGTGTCGGCCATCACGAGGGCGACGGGAACGCGATCGAGGCCCGCGTAGGGATCGTGGTTGGCCCACAGATACAGGCCCCCGTAGAGCACGGGTACCAGCAGCAGAGCCACCAGGGCGATGCGCGACATGAGGGTAGACGTCAGGCGGGTCAATTCGGCCCGGACCATGGCCAAGATCTTCATGCGCCGGACACTCCTTCCCGCTGCAGGGTTCTGATGGCCTGCGCCGAGGCGTCGCCGGCAATGGCGAGCACGGCGTAGCCTCGCCTGGCCAGATTCTCGAGCAGGTGCCACCATTCGAGGGGATCGCCGCCGTGCCGGTCGGGCGAGCAGACAACGAGACCCTCCACGCCGTCGCGCAGGATCGCGAGTTCTGTGAGCAGGTGAACGCGTCGGCTCGGGGCCAGGTCCGCTACGGCCGATCCGCTCGCGTCGCTGAGGTTGAGGTTCTCCAGAACTCGGAGAACGCTGCCGCGGCCGCTCGAACGCCCAGCGAACATCAGCTCTTCGGCCGCGATCTGAGCCGCCGTCACATCGTCGGCCGGCTCGCAGACGCCTGGAGCATCGATGAGAGCGATACGGCTGCGCATCGCGGAATAGTCGCTGTCGCCGTCAATGGTCACCTCGCCCCGATCCGCCCGCATGCGACCGCTCGCAATCAGGCCCAGCACGGTCGGGCGGCGTTCGGTCTCCGCGCGGGCCAGGGTGACGGCGCCGCTGGCGAAGTCCACGCTGGTGGGTGGGAGAGACGAGTCACGGGGACCCTTGCTGACCGTGGTGAGGATGACGCGCATTGGCGGGGGACCTGTCTGTGAATTGCGGGTGATGAGCCTGTCCGGAAAAATCAGACGTGCATCGTTGCAACAGGGCGTGAGTATCAATATACTGACTAGTCAGTACAGAATCAAGGAGGCGGCGAAATGGCCCGAGAGACCGGAACGAAACGATCCATTTTGGATGCGGCCCTGGCGCTGGCAGCGGAGCGCGGCATCACGGGGACCACCATGGATGACGTGGCAGAGCGGGCCGGCGTCGCGAAAGGCACTCTGTACTACAACTTCGCGTCGAAGGACAAGATCTTTGAGGGCTTGCTGCTTGAGGGGATGTCGGGGCTGACGGAGTCGCTGAGAGCGGCCAGAGTGGGCCGCCACGGGTGGGAATCGATCGAGGCGCTCGTGGCGACCTTGCTCGAGCGGATTGCCGCCAATACGGCACTCGCCAAGGTCATCGCCGGTGAACTTTTTCGAACGGACCGCTCGTGGCAGGAATCGTCATTCGCCTACCGCCATCAGGCCCTCGGCGAATTCGCCGCGGCCATCGGCGAAGCTCTCCCCGGGAATTCCGCACCCGAAACCACGAATCTCATGGCGAGTGGTGTTTTCGGCGCCACGCTGCTGGTCGGACTCGAATGGCTCGTTTTTGATCCCACGCGTGCGCAATCCGACGTTGTCGCCGCTGTTCTGGCGACCCTTTCAGGGCGTCTCGCTGGTCCGATCGACGGGAATCTCCCGCGTTAAATACGTAAAACCCCCGTTTATCGGGGGTTTTACGTCACTGAAACTGTACCGGTGGTGGGACTCGAACCCACACGTCCTCTCGAACAAAGCATTTTGAGTGCTCCGCGTCTGCCATTCCGCCACACCGGCTCACATCTACAGCTCCAGAATACCGTAGGCTTTTGGTCGTGACCGACCAAGACAGCACCCCCACCCCTCCCCGTCGCGTTGTCGTCGCGGAGGATGAGTCCCTTATCCGCCTCGACATCGTCGAGATTCTCCGTGACAACGGCTTTGAAGTCGTCGGCGAAGCCGGTGACGGAGAAACTGCGGTGGCGCTCGCGCGGGAACTTCGTCCCGACCTTGTCATCATGGACGTGAAGATGCCGCAGCTCGACGGCATCAGCGCAGCCGAGCGTCTGTCAAAGGAGCACATCGCACCCGTGGTGCTCCTCACGGCCTTCAGCCAAAAGGAGCTCGTCGAACGGGCCACAGAGGCCGGAGCGCTGGCCTATGTGGTCAAGCCGTTCACGCCGAACGACCTGCTTCCGGCGATCGAGATCGCTCTGTCGCGTTACAGCCAGATCATCACCCTCGAAGCTGAGGTCGCGGATCTGGTTGAGCGCTTCGAAACCCGCAAGCTCGTTGACCGAGCCAAGGGACTCCTCAACGAGAAAATGGGCCTGACCGAGCCCGAGGCATTCCGCTGGATTCAGAAGGCCTCGATGGATCGCCGCCTGACAATGCACGATGTGTCGCAGGCCATCATCGAGCAGCTGAGCGCGAAGAAGTAAACAGCCGCACACGCACACAGGGCGGCCAGCCCAACCGAGTCGGTTGGGCTGGCCGCCCTGTGTGTGCGTGCTCTGGGTCTAAGCCTTCGCGGGCATCTCTTTGATGAGGTTCGTGATGCGGATCGTGGAACAGCGCCGGCCCTGATCATCGGTGACAACGATTTCGTGCGTCGTGAGCGTCCGACCCAGGTGAATCGGCGTGCACACGCCGGTGACCCATCCGCTGGTCGCAGATCGATTATGGGTGGCGTTGATCTCAATTCCCACGGCTAGTTTGCCCAATCCGGCGTGCAGATTCGCCGCCATTGATCCGAGCGACTCGCCGAGCACCACATAGGCACCTCCGTGCATGAGCATCGCCGGTTGCGTATTGCCGTCCACGGGCATCCGTGCGACCGCGCGATCGACCGTGAATTCGGTGAATTCCAGCCCCATCTTGTCGGCGAGGGCTCCGCAGCCGCGCTCAGTCACCCACGCGAGTGCGTCTTCGGTCCGATTTGTCATGATCGCCTTTGCTCGTTGTGCCAGAATCCAGCCCGATGACACTTGTAGGCTGGGAGGGTGTTGGATTCAGAAAAGCCTACCCTCATGATCATCGATGGCCACTCACTGGCGTTCAGGGCGTTCTTCGCCCTGCCTGTGGACAGCTTCCAGACTCGGGACGGACAGCACACGAATGCCATTCATGGCTTCCTGTCCATGCTCCTCAGCCTGCTGCGCAATGAAAAGCCCACGCACATCGCTGTGGCCTTCGACATTTCACGAGCGTCGTTCCGTACCAGGGAATACCCCGCGTACAAGGGAACCCGAAACGCGACTCCCACCGAATTCATCGGCCAGATCCCGC
>NZ_JPRS01000202.1 GCF_000738085.1 Cryobacterium sp. MLB-32 | reverse complement strand
TCGGAATTTTGTTTCCCGCCTTAATGTTCTTGCTGTCAAGCAAATGAAAAGGGAGTTTTGATGAATGCATTCATGATGATCTGTACCTTCAAGCCGGGCACGGTCATGGACGAAGTTTTCGCCGTCGCTGCAGAAGAGCAGGCCAAAGTTCGATCATTGCAGGATGCGAGCCGACTTGGCGCAGTTCGCCTTTCGCTCGCTCGCGGCACAGTGTTTCTTGAAGTATTTGCCGAGGACTCAAACGCCGCTGAAATAACCGTGCACGAACTCCCGATGGCCAAGTGGTGGGATGTGGAGGCCTATCCCCTTGCCGGACCGCCCGCCTAAGCTTTCCGCGGTGGGCGCTTGAATGTGTCGGTCCATTCACGGCACCCTTTTTCGCCGTTGCCGATCGTCGCGATCTTGCCCCGCGGAAAGCGGCTCAGCCGCTCGTAACTGCAGCGCATAGCCTCCAGCTTGAATTGAGGCGCTCAACGTTCCTCCGTGGAACGCCCTCGGCGCCGGGTTTCAGCCTCCGTTCCTTCGGGTGTAGGGCAGTAGCCTGCTGGTATGGGCGAGGAAGAGAAAGAACTCACCGGGGGTAACGCATCAGGTGACGTCGTCCAGGTGGGCGGCACCGTGCGAAAGCGTTGGATCGAAAACACCTTGGTCGTGCAGAGCTTTCTCGCCGTGCTGCGATCGCATGGGGTGGACGTTCCCCAACCGCTCGGTCGCGATGAGTCCGGCCGACAGGCGGTCGAGTATGTGGAAGGCAGCATCGCGCTCGGGCAGATGCCGCTGGGAACCGACGACCTGCGGCGGGTCGGTCGAATGATCCGGCGGATCCACGATGTGAGTGAATCTGTTCCTCTGCCCGATATCGAGGGCTGGTCGATGCTGCTGCCAGTCGACAACGCTAACCTGATGTGCCACAACGATCTGGCACCGTGGAACCTGGTTATCGGAGATCGTTGGGTCTTCATCGACTGGGATGCTGCCGGCCCGAGTACCCGCTTGTGGGAGCTGGCCTACGCGGCCCAAGCTTTTGCCATGCTCATCAACGGCGAACCCGTCGAAACGGCAGCGTCGAGGCTGCGTGCGTTCGTCGACGGGTACGGCGCCGATGCCCTCCTACGTGAGGCTCTTCCGGCAGCCATGGTACAACGGACCGCGGCAATGTTTGAGCTGTTGCGCCACTCGCATGAGACCGGACTCCAACCGTGGTCCGACATGTACGTCAACGGCCACGGGGACTTCTGGCGCGACGCAGCCGAATACGTCTTACAAAGCCAGACAGCCTGGCAGCAAGCCCTCTCCCGATCGCACTAGGCGTCCGACATAAGGTTCCCCTGTGAACCCGGCGGCGGTCAGTTCTTATTCAGTCTGTGGACGTCTTTTTCACGGTGCGGCTTAACGTCCGTCATGCGCAAGACCGCGGAAGCAGCTGGTGAAGTAAAGGTAGGCGCCCATGAACCCCACCATCGCGCCGATGGCGAGTAAACCGCCGCCCACGCTGTGCGGCGCGTTCCCGAACAGCAGGTCGAGTGCGATCACGAACGCGCCCAGAGCCGCGAGGAAGAATCCCATGGCTACCACTACCGGCCATAACGGCCGTCGTGCCGTCCGCGCCGGTCCGTTGTTTGCCATGACTGAACCCTACTGGCGGGCCCAATTTCGACGGCTATCCACTCCGTGCAAACCTTCTAAGTGAAACCGAATTGTTCTGCAGTGACTCGACAGTCCGGCGACGGATTCTGTACCGGTCAAGGTTCGTCCGCGACACAGCATCGGCGCACTCAGCGGCTTACGCTGTTGGTCCCCAAATCTGTCGCGCTGGCCGTCCGGCGTACTTAGCTGCGCTGAAATATCGCAGGAGATTCCCGGGACGTGAGACGCTGCTGTGTGTGCAGAGACCATTCGGGCGGTCCGTGCACACACAGCTACTCTTGGGCGGATAACCGTGCTGCGAGCAGGCGCCGGGCACCGTACCCGATGAGGCCGGGGAATACCGCAAGCAGGAGATACTGCAACCATAGCGGCGAGAATACGGACGGATCGACCAGCTGCAGACTGCTGCCGATTAACACGACGACCAATCCAACTGTGACTCCCAACAGCGGACGCGGGGCGGTGCTTTCCGAATCGAGGGCACTACTAGCTTCATCATCGCGCTGCCGTTCGTGCAGCCCCCCGGTGATAAATCCAAGAAGCAGCGCAGCCGCGATGACACCCAATATTGATAGTGCAACCCAGAAGGTCATAACTCAGTCCAATCGTCACACATACAATTCTGCGGGTAAGAGGCCGTCGCCAGCCCTGCACCGATTGTTGCTAGCCGGATGTCGCCAGGGCGAAGCAGCTTCCCAATGCATTTAGGTTGAAGATGCTCGTTCCAAGACGGCCAATGAAATCGCTCGAAGCAGTGGATTATTTCTGGGTCAGGCTTGCCTTGTTTCTCACGTACTTCTTGATCAGGTCTACTACTTTTGAGACCGTCCCGCCGAGTTCCGCGTATGCCTTAGCGACCGATTTCGCCGCCCTGATAATTTTGTCGGCTTTTGCAAACTGCTGCACGACCTTCGCCGCTCCTACCGCTAGCGAAGCTCTTCACCGTGGGCGACAGGGTGCCGCCGCGTCGGCCGTCAAAGTTGTCGATGAAGGACTGCACCAGCCCTCCGGGCTGGGGTCAAGTCCTCAACGGCCTCTCGATAGTGTCCACACCCCTCCGATGGCGGATAGTGAAGCGTGCCGCGACCTCGCGCCCAAGCTCAACATTGGCGCGGAGACCTTCCCAACTGACACGGCCTCAGGGCGTTGAGCAGTTCCGCTGACGGGGCCTAGATCTGTCGCGCTGGCCGTTCCCCTGCGATACGGGTGCCCGTTGCGTTCGTGGAACGATGGGGACATGACAGTTGGGGTGCATCACATCGAGATTTGGGTTGTTGACTTGGACAGCGCGCGGACTTCGTGGGGGTGGCTGCTTGTTGCTCTGGGCTGGTCGGTTGATCAGGAGTGGGACACCGGTATTTCTTGGCGATGCGGCGAGGTCTATCTGGTCGTCACCCGTCCGCCCGCCGTGTCCGACGAGGCGCATGATCGTCGGCTTTCTGGGATGAATCACATTGCCCTTCATGGCGGAACGCAGGCAGATGTCGACCGGATCGCGGGCCAGGCTTCGACCCGCGGCTGGAAGGCCTTGTACGCGGATCGGTTTCCCTACGCGGGAGGTCCCGACCACTACGCGGCTTATCTCGAAAACGAAGCAGGTTTCAAGGTCGAAGTCATCGCCGCATCAGTGGGCTGACGCCCCGTTTCGGGATCGCCGACCACCGACTTTCAGGACTATTCGACCGGAATCCGTTTTACTGCCCTGTAGCGTCGAGTCATGCCACGCTATGACAGCTCCGATGGGTCAACCCTGTACTACGAGGACATTCCCGGCACCGGCAAAGCAATCCCAGTCATCCTCCTGGCCGGTGGCGCGGCCCGACACCCCAGCTACCTGGGCGATCTGGCCGGGCTGGGTGAGGAGCACCGCCTGGTCGTGCCGCACTTGCGAGGTGTCGGCCTGACCGAAGCGCCGAGTGATCCACAACGGGGATCGTGGTGGAGTCAAGCGGCCGATGTGGAGCAACTCCGCATTCACCTGGGACTCGACCGGGTAACCCTGGTCGCGCACTCGGCTGGCACCCGCTTGGCCATTGCCTACGCCGCGCAATTCCCACGCAACGTTGCGGCTTTGGTGCTGATCACCCCGCCCGCAGGGTACTTAGTGGATGAGCCGACGGATGTCCCGACTCTCATCGACCGACGCCGCAGTAAGCCAGATTTTGACCGCGCAATATTGGCGCTGAGAGTGGGCCCGGCCACATCGAATGAGGACGATTTCACCGCCTGGCAGCGTGGCTCGGCAGCCGCCGGTTACGCGACCTGGAATGAGACCGAACGAGAACACGCACAGCTCGGGCGCTGGAGCCGAGCCGCCGCGACGGCATACTTCAGCGTCGACCCACCACACGACCTCGCCGCACGGCTTCTCGAGATGACGGCTCCCGTACTCGTCATTGCGGGTGCGCAAGACTGCCTTGTCGGCTGTGAACCTGTCAAAGCCCTCGCTCGAATGTTGCCCGCAGGGCATTCCGTGACGATCGAAGAGTGTGGGCACTACCCCTGGGTCGAGCAGCCGGCAGCATTTCGGCGCGTCCTGCACACGTTCTTCGAGCGTCTGGAGCAGCTCACATCTGATGCGTAAGCGGTTCGCACCTGGCACCCGTAAAGAGCAGGAGTCGGAGTGGTCCCGTTCATGCTCGACGGTACGGCCTCCGGGTGCGACCGGCGTACCAGCCGCAAACATGGCCAATTTCCGACGCTCGTGGTCCCGAACCACTCGCACCACACGATGGGTAGGCTCGGCACATGATCGATATTCCCGGGGACCTAGACAGGTACGAACTCGTCCCGGGGGTGTCAGAGCACCGACTGTCACGCATCATCCGGGTAGTAGCGCGCGTGGTGAGCATCATCTTTGGCGCGACTATCTTCTTCGTCACGCAAGCCATCCAGGATGAGTCCAGCGTGAGCGAAATGGGCCAAGTGATCATTGCGACTGGCCTCGGAATTTCTATCCTGATCCTCATTGGTGTCCACATCGCCCGCCGGCGCCGCAGACTTCTTGAGGCAGCCGCCGGCTACACAACCATGGCGAGTGGCCGTCAGGATCTCAATCAACTGAACCCGGTTACCGGCATCGTCCTTCGCAGAGCCGGCTCGGTGGTCCCCACGACACCCAAGCATCACGTTGCCACCGTGGGAAAGCGCTCCGGAACGGTCGTCAACGCCTCATCACTCGACCGGGTCATGCGATTCGTGGATGATCCTCCCTCCGTGCACAAGAAGATTGCCATCTGGGGCCTCGCTATCTTCGTTATCGCGCTCACCGCCGCCGCCCTCAGCGTCCTATTCGCTAGTTCACAGGGTCCAAGCGCCGATGGTTTGACGTTCCAACAGGAAGGCCGCATCTGGCTCGCGGGGTTGGGAATGCTCGTCACCCTGATCGCCGTGGGCACTGCCATATCTCAGCGGGCCAAGTTGCGGGCAGCCAATTTGGTTCGACCAGACGCCTTTGTCTTCATGACGCAGCGCACCCCGGAAATCATCGACGCGCTGAAGGCCATCGGGGCCGACCGCCCCAGGCTGCCTCGACACTTCGCTGTCACACTCGGACCGAAAGGAATCGAACTGTGGGGCCGCGGACGAACTGAGGTCCCCCGCTATGCACTGCCCTGGAACGACATCGAGTATGTTCATCCCGGCCGGCTTGCAGTCGAATTCGGAAACTTCAGCGTCACGTTCAGCGTCACGGTTCAGGCCCTCCACTTCTTTCAGACCGTCGATGGGCGCCCCATAGATCTACCGTTCACAATGTTCGGCCCACGCGGAATGAATCAAGCCGCAACCCAGGATGCCAACAAGGTCCTTAATGCTTGT
>NZ_JPRS01000201.1 GCF_000738085.1 Cryobacterium sp. MLB-32 | reverse complement strand
CGTACACCCTGACAAAGGAGTCTTCGTGATTGACCCGCAGCTCGGTTCCCCCAACGATTCACCGCTCACCCCCATGCGTTTCCTCCAGCGATCCGCAGAAGTATTCCCGAATAAGAATGCGATCGTCTACGGCAATCGCATCTACACCTACGCGGAGTATTCGGCGATCGCTCAGCGAATGGCCCGCGCCATCCGCGCCCGCATCAACCCGGGCGACCGCGTGATCTTCCTGGCACCGAATATTCCAGAGATGCTGATCGCGCACTTCGCGGTACCCCTCGCCGGCGGCGTGCTGGTTGCCCTCAACTCCCGGCTCGCCAAGCCCGAAATCGATTATGTGATCGCACATTCCGAGGCCACCCTGCTCTTCCTCGACGCCGAACTCGTGGCGACCGTCGGTTCCGCGTATGACGCGAGCCCCGCACTCAAGCACGTCGTGGAAATCGGCGACCCCGAGTTCGGCCTCGCGGAGAGCGGGCTGTCGTTCGGCCAACAGAGTCTGGATTCGTTCCTGGCGGAGGCGGACCGCATCGTTCCCGGCAGCTTCGACGACCGTCCGCTGCGCTGGGACGTGGACGACGAGCGCGAGGTGATCGCGATCAACTACACGTCGGGCACCACCGGCAAGCCCAAGGGTGTGATGTACACCCACCGCGGTGCGTACCTCAACTCCTTCGGCGAGATCTTCCACAACCAGTTCACGAGCGACTCGGTCTACCTGTGGACCCTCCCGATGTTCCACTGCAACGGCTGGTGCACGCCCTGGGCTGTGACCGGCGCCGGAGCCACCCACGTGTGCCTGAGGGCCGTTCGTGCCGAAGCGGTCTGGGGAGCGATCGACTCGCTCGGCGTCACCAACCTCTGCGGAGCCCCCACGGTGTGCGGCATCATCGCCAATGCAGCCGAGGCGCACGTGGTCGAGCGTCCACTCAGCATCACCACGGCCGGCGCGCCCCCGTCGCCCACGGTGATCGAGCAGCTGGACGCCCTCGGCATCAACGTCGTGCACGTCTACGGACTGACCGAGGTCTACGGACCGTACACGATCTGCGAATACCAGCACGAATGGGACGATCTGCCCAAGCACGAACGTGCGCAGAAGATCTCGCGCCAGGGCGTCGGCATGCTGCAGGCCGAGTCCGCCCGGATCGTCGACTCGAACATGGTCGACGTTCCCGCCGACGCCCGCACCATGGGCGAGATCGTGCTGCGCGGCAACAACGTGATGGCCGGGTATTACAAGGACTCGGCGGCCACGACGGATGCCTTCCGCGGCGGCTGGTTCCACACCGGAGACCTCGGAGTCATGCACCCCGACGGCTACATCGAACTCCGTGACCGCGCCAAGGACATCATCATCTCGGGCGGCGAGAACATCTCCACCATCGAGGTCGAAAACGCCATCCTCTCGCATCCGACCGTGCTCGACGTGGCCGTCGTCGGTATTCCGCACGCCAAGTGGGGCGAGCGCCCCAAGGCATACGTGGTGCTGCGTCCCGACGTCACGGTCACCGAAGTGGATCTGCTCACGCACACCCGCGTCCTGATTGCGAGCTTCAAGGTTCCGGACTACATCGACTTCGTCGAGGCGCTGCCACGCACCGCCACCGGCAAGATCATGAAGGTCGCGCTGCGCAAGCTCCAGGAGGAAGACGCCGCCGCCGAGGCAGCGGCCCCCCTCAGCACGACGGTCTAGTCACGCGGAACTCGGGCCGGCCAACAGCCGGGCCCGTGCGCAATCGGGCCTGCACGCAATCAGTCCCAGACACAATCAGGCGAGTGCAGGATCGGGCCCGTGAGCGATCACGGGCCCGATTCAGGCGGTGGCGGGACGAGCGGCCGGCACGTCAGTGAGCAAGCGCGTCTCCTGCGCAAGCGTGTCGAGATCGACGCAGGTGACGCTCTCCGCGGGCAGCGGTTCCCAGCCGGCGATGTCCAGTCCGCTCGAGGCGAAGACCACGGTGCCGTCCGCAAACCGACGCTGGCGCATCAGGTAGTACGCGGTGCGGTGGTCCTGAGGAAGGTCCTGCTCGCTCAACCCGCTGGCGTCGAAGAGGTCGTGCGGGGTGTCAGCGTCGGCGCTCGCGTGAATGGCGATGAGCTTCGTGGGCGAGAGGATCATCGCGTTCATGCTCATGTCAGGAAATAGCGGACGCAGCTCCCGCACGGTCAGACAGACCGCCTCGAACAGGTCGTGTCCCTCCGCCATCGTGGTGCGGATCACGGCAAGGTACCGTTCACTGTCGGTATCTCCCTGCATGGTGCGGAGCAGCTCGGGCGCGATGTGCTCGTCCATCGCAGAGCCAGGCTGGAGGGAGCCATTGTGGGCAAAGGCCAGGCCGTCGCGCACGAACGGATGCGTGTTCTCCGGCTGGCAGGACATGCCGTCGGTGGCCATACGCAGGTGAACGAGCTGGGCCCGGGACATCCGCTCGCTGAGCGCATCGGTGAGGCGGTCGTCGCCGGCTCCGCTCAGGGGGGATCGTTCCTTCTCCACGCCGCGTGAACCGGGGCCGTCGTCCAGAATCCAGGCACTGCCCCAGCCGTCTTTGTGCAGCTGGGTCATGTCCTGGAAGACCACGCTCTGATTTCCGCCGAGCACCGCCCGTGTCGTACGGGGGGTGGGTGAGGCGTAGGCCAGCAGCCGGCACATAAAAGGCCTTTCGTGATGGATCTGCCGAGATCGGACACCAGACCCATAAGCAGTACCATGTCAGATTACGTGACGCTCATCTCAATCGCGGTGCGACGTGCAGACAAACGGGAGATGATCAGCAACCCCGAGCTAAACTTCACAAGATGACGCCTAGTTCTGACATCACCGCACCCCCGAATCCTCGCGCGCCCGGCTTC
>NZ_JPRS01000200.1 GCF_000738085.1 Cryobacterium sp. MLB-32 | reverse complement strand
CCGGATAGCCGCCACGCCAGACGTTCAATGCCCAGCACAAATCTGCAGGCCCACCTACGGCCAGTGAAGATCTGAGCGGACTCGCGGAGAGAACACAGCACCTATACCTGTTGCAGCCGTGCCAAAAGCGATATAATTCGCGCTGACGGAGCCCCGGCCGAAAACTGCTCCCTGTGATACCAATCCGAGTCGACTGGATCTCCGAATAGATAGACAAGACACGGGCTCGCCGTGGAATCTCTAGGAGGCAATCGACATGACTCAATCACCCAACCGCCTGATCGCGACCATTTTCGGCGCGGTCTACCTTCTCGTTGGCCTGCTCGGCTTCGCGTACACGGGCGGTGTGGCCTTTGTCGCAACGTCCGGAGGCCTGATCCTCGGAGTGTTCGAGGTCAACCCCCTGCACAACGTCGCCCACCTGCTGATCGGTGCCGCCCTGCTCATCGCAGGCCTCTCCACCGTCTCCGCGGCCAAGGCCACCAACACGACGATCGGCGCGGTCTACCTCCTGCTCGGCATTGTCGGGTTCTTCCTCGTGGGCACGAGCCTCAATATCCTCGCGCTGAACACGGCCGACCACTTCCTGCACCTCGCCAGCGCGATCGTGCTGCTCGGAGTCGGACTGGGCGCAGACAAGTCCGTGCAGAAGACCGCAACGGCCTAGTCTCGATCGCTTCCACCGGAAAGGAGCCTCTGATGGCCCCGGCAACACGTCTATGGCTTGCCTTCTCTGCCGTCGGTGCGGGACTGATCCACCTCGCCGTCGGGGCGGGGGCTCCTTTCCCCCTATCGGCGCTCCTGGTCGTGTTCGGCATCGCCGAGCTCGGCTGGGGCGTCGCCACCCTCTACGCCGGCCGTCTCGTTCTCACCCGGGTCACCCTGGGAGCGGCGCTGGTTCCCGTCGCGGTCTGGGCCGCGACGGCAACCCTCGGCAGCGGTCTCGGCGTCGCTGCGGCATCCATCGGCCTTCCGCTTTTCCCGATGTTTGTGGCCTCGTTGTTCAACGTCTTCCTGGCCATCTCGCTCGCCGTCATTGCCCGGAAGGTGGCGAGCGGAAAGCCCGTCCTGGCTTCCGTTGCGCAGCCCGCCGGGTGGAAGTTCATGACGGCTCTCATTCTCGGCGGTGTCATCTTCTCAGGGCTGACGACACCGGCTCTGGCAGCGACGAACGCCGGACTCCACGCCACTCCACACGGGTCGCACTCAATTCCAGCGCTGGAGTTTCTCGATGGCGGTGGCCACCAGGATCACTAGTGCCACGAGCATCATGAGACCACAGGGGTCATGAGGCTCGCCACATGCGCGCTCTCCCTCGGGGAGCGCGCATGTCGCGTTAAGCGTCCGGCGTTGCCGGCAGGAGGCCCGGTGCCTCCGACGGTGGAATGTTCATGAACCGCTGCACATTCTCGTCCACGATGATGTCGCTCGGTCGCAGCGGCCGGGTGAGATACAGCCCGTCAAGACTCGTCAGCCGACTGAGCGCCACGTAGGTCTGTCCGGGGCTGAACACACGTGCACCGAGGTCCACCACCGCCCGCTCATAGGTCGCGCCCTGGGACTTGTGAATGGTCACGGCCCAGGCCAACCGCAGCGGAAACTGGGTGAACTCCGCGACGACGTCCTTTTTGATCTTCTTGGTGGCTGCGTTGTAGGTGTACTTGTACTTCTCCCACACCGCCGGTTCCACCTCGTGGGTGTGCCCGTCGACCTCCACGAACACCGTCGAGTCCACCTTGGTGACGGTGCCGATCGTGCCGTTCACCCATCGCGGCCCGCCGTCGAGCGGAGAGTCGTTACGCAGGAACATGACCTGCGCACCCACCTTGAGCTCGAGCACCTCGTCTGCCGGGAACGTTCTGCCGCCGAAATCACCCGTCACGTCCGCCTTCGCCGTGAGCGACTTACCAGAAAGGCGTTTGAGGGCGGATGCGTTGATCCGGTTCACGGAATCATTGCGCGTCGCCAGCGTAATCACGCCGTCGGTCGGCGGGGTCCGAGCCCCGGCGGCGTTGAGTGCGCCGCCGATCGCCGGCGTCACCTGCCCGTGCCGCACGGCATTGAGCATCAGCTTGAAGTCTGAGTCACTCTGCCGGTGGATCTCCGTGAGCTCGACGATGCGCAACTCGGCATCGCGCCAAATCTTCGCATCAAAGAACCACATCGATCGATAGTGGTCGGCGAAGTACGCACGTTCCTCCGGACCGCCGGGTACGGGAGCCAGCTGGTACGGGTCACCGAAGAGCACAATCTGCACCCCGCCGAAGGTGTCGTGCGGGCGCTGGCGTGCCTGCCGCAAGCTGCGGTCGATCGCATCCATCAGGTCGGCGTTGACCATGGACACCTCGTCGATCACGAGGGTGTCGATGGTGTTGAGTAGTTTGCGAACCTGGTCATTCTGGTCGATCGGGCTGTCGGCGATCACGCCGATGGGCAGGCGGAACAGGGAGTGGATGGTCTGCCCGCCCACGTTGAGCGCCGCCACCCCGGTGGGGGCGGCGATGACGATCTGCTTGCTGGTGTTCCACGACAGGTGGTTCAGGAGTGTGGACTTGCCCGTTCCTGCCCGACCGGTCACGAAGATGTTCTGGCGGGTTCCCTCGATGGCCGCGAAGACGGCGGCCTGTTCACGGGACAGTGGGATCTCAGACACTCAGTACTTTCGATAGCGCAGGACTTTCGGTCGGGCCGCGCGCGGCTCGCTCAATCCACTGTAATGGCCCGGCACGCGCTCACTGACTGCGCGAGCAGTTGGATCGAGAATTCGTCGATCACACGGCTATCAACTGCGCGTCGACGGGGCATGACGATACCTTCCTCTGGATTTCTGCCGTGAGTGTAGAGCGGGCGGCTCGCCCGTAGGATATTGGAGTGAGAGTAGTCGACCGAAAGCACCGCACCGCGGTCGTGCGTGCCTCGATCGCCGTGGCCGTCGTCGCCGCCCTGCTCGTCAGTGCCCTCTTCGCCACCGTCGGTTCCCTCAATAAAGAGGTGTACAGCGCCAGCGGGTTTGTGCGCCAGTACCTCGACGCTCTGGCCCGCACCGATACCGCGGGAGCCCTCGCTCTCGATGGGGTGGTCGCCACGAACGCTCAGCTAGAGGCTGCCGGACTCGCAACGGATGTGCCGAACACGTTGCTGCGGGCATCCGTTCTGGGAGAAATCACCGACATCACGCTCGTGAGCGACGTGGAAGAATCACCGGGGCTGCACACCGTGGTCTACGACTTCGCCCTCGACGGCCAGGCCTCCACGATGCAGTTTGCCGTGCAGAGCGCGGGTCGGTTCGCTGGAGTATTCGACAGCTGGCGCTTCGCCATCAGCCCCCTCGCCCAGCTCGCGGTGACCGTGGAGCACGAGTCGACGTTTTCGGTGAATGGCCTCACCCTCGACACCCGCGCGCACGCTGCCGCCGACGCGCCACCCTCCTTCTCTAACACCGCCACCTACCTGGCCTTCGCGCCGGCCCGTTACACCTTCAGCCACACGTCCGCACTGCTCGCGGCCGCTCCGGTGCCGATCCCCGTGACCGCGCCCGGGCTGGCCGCGGTCTCGGTCGATGCCGTACCCAACGAGGCCTTCATCGCCCAGGTGCAGGGTGAACTCAACGACTTCCTCGACGTCTGCGCCACGCAGACCGTGCTGCAGCCCACAAACTGCCCGTTCGGGATCACGATCGACAACCGGGTTCTGAAGGCGCCTATCTGGTCCATGGCGGATTATCCGGCCGTGTCGTTGACCGCGGGCGACGACCGCTTCGAGATGCCCGGAACGCTCGGGCAGGCCCACATCGAAGTTCAGGTGCAGTCGCTCTTCGACGGCAGCATCGAAACCCGCGACGAGAACGTTCCGTTCACCATGGGCCTGAGCGTCGCAATCCAGCCGAGCGGAGCGCTGGCTATCCAGCTGCACTAGTCGGCTCGACTGACCGGCGCGTTCGGCCGTGCTGACCGCTACCGGTCGCGGGCTGCCATTTTGGCGAGCTTGGCGTTGTATTCGAGCCGTTCCGCATCGTTGGTGCGGTCCGCTTGACGGTCGAGGCGCTTGGACACCTTGGCGTCATCTCGGCTCCATTGCACGGCCACCACGATCGCCAGGGCGATCGTGGGTAGCTCGCCCACGCCCCACGCCACACCGCCACCCATCTGCTGGTCGGCGATCGCACTCAGCCCCCAGGTACGACCCATGGCGCCGTACCAGTCCGCGAGGAGCAGGCTCGTGCCCATCATCAGCGCCACCCCGAAGAAGGCGTGGAAGACCATGGTGCCGATCAGCAGCAGCAACCGGAACGGGTACGCAAGGCGGTATGGAACGGGATCGATCCCGATGAGGGACTGCACGAAGAGATACCCCGTGATGAGAAAATGCACGATCATCCACTGGTGACCGATATGGTCCGTAGTGGCCCAGCTGAAGATCGGCGTGTAGTAGAACACCCAGAGCGACCCGGCGAAGAGACCGGCCGCGACCAGGGGGTTGGCAACGATGCCGGCAAACTTCGAGTGCACCGCGATGAGAATCCACTCCCGCCCGCCTCGACTGCCGTCCTGGCGCTTGCGGATGGCGCGTGCCGCCAGCGTCACCGGGGCACCGGGAACCAGCAGCACCGGCACGAGCATGGTGAGCATCATGTGCATGAGCATGTGCGCCGAAAACAGGTAGTCGACGTAAACGTTGAGCCCGCCGCTCGTGAGGTAGAACAGGATCACGAGACCGCTGACCCAGAGCACGGAACGATAGATGGGCCACTTGTCGCCGCGGCGGTGCAGACGCCAGACCCCCGCGAGGTAGAAGAAGATGCCGAAGGCGCAGAACAACAACCAGGCCAGATCCACGTTCCACTCGGTGAAGTACCGCGCGAAGGTGAGCTCCGGCGGCAGCGGCTCCCCAGTGAGGATCTGCGCCGGGGTCGACGTAGGAATATCCGTTGCCAGGACCTGGGCAACCGGCGTCGCGGTGCGGGCGAGCGCCGCCGCCACTCCCGATGCGAGGCCCATGAAGCCGAGCTCGGCCACGACCAACCACCAGAACCATCGACGGCCAGACTCGGCGGCTTTCATTCGGCCGATGAAGAACCGGCGGTGCAGAATGCCGAAGCAGCCCAACACGATCAGGGCCGCCACCTTCACCACTACGAGAAGGCCGTAGGGGGTGAACAGGTTTTCCCAGGTGCCCACGCGGAGTTCGGCACTCACGTAACCGGATGCCGCGACCACGACGAAGGACAGGAGGGCGAGGGCCGAATATCGGCCCAGCACGTCGTTCAGCCTGTCCTTGCCAAGATGGTTGCGCAGCAGCACGATAGTGAGCAGCCCACCGAGCCAGATCGCCGCGAATACGAGGTGCAGGCCGAGAGCGGTGATGGCCGCATTGTGTCCGGAAGCCCCGGCGGAGTGCCCTTGCTGGGCCATCGGCAACAGGGAGAGCAGGGCGATGCCGAAGACGAACACGAGCGCCGTCTGATTGCGCACGGCGAAACACAGCACGGTGACGAGCGCTGCGATCAGGGTGGTGGCGAGCCAGGCCTGGCCGAGCTCGATCTGGCTGAAGAATTGTCCGACCGTGGCGCTGAAACGATCGTTCAGGCTCACGGTCGCGTTCGTGACTAACAGGAACGTCAAGAACCCCGTCACCGCGGACGCGACAGCGAAGAAGGCAGCGGATGCTGCGGCGAAGTCGAGGGCGAAGGAGAACTCGCGCTCCCGCGGGCTCAGCGCGAAGATCGCGAGCATGAGGGCACCGATCGCGCCGGCCGCACTGACGTTCACCAGCATCTTGGCGACCGGCAGCCCCCAGCGCACGACCGGGCCCGGGTCGGCGAGCAGCTGGGCAGCCGCTCCCCCACCGGCATTGAGGGCGACCAGGGTGGACAGGAACGCGACCAGCAGCAGAACTGAGGGGCCGAGAACGCGGACAAGACGAGGCACGAGCCAATCTTAACCGTGCCGCCTGTGACGCGTCCGCAGGTGCGCCCAACTACGCACCGCTGGCCCACATCTGGGCACAAAAAAGGGCACCGACCGTGAGGTCGCCGCCCTTTTCCGCTTATGAAGGGTACTGAAAGCTACTTGGCGGCAGCCTTGAGCTTGCTTCCGGCGGTCAGCTTGACGCGGTGGCCGGCAGCGATGGCGATTTCTTCACCGGTCTGCGGGTTGCGGCCGGTGCGAGCGGCGGTTGCGGTGCGCTCGACGCCCAACCATCCCGGGATGGTGACCTTGCCGTCAGCGGCAACGGTCTCGGCGAGGGTTGCAAAGAAAGCGTTCAGAACGCCGTCAACGGCAGCCTGGCTCTGTCCGGAGTCAGCGGCAACCTTGGCAACGAGCTCGGTCTTGTTCAGCGACTTGTCAGCCATTGAGTGTCCTCCTCGGACCTTCGTCTGTAAAAACAGCGATATTCGTAATGCGGATGCTCCCCAGGAGAGAAGCCCCGCTGGTCGGATCGACCGAGTTGAAATCTAGCATTGATCCGCCAAGATCCCCGGATTTACGGCGTTTTTCGGCCATTTCAGGGCAGTTTCACCCGCTGGAGCACCCGTTTTCCGCTTTCCGCGAAACGCAGAGGACCGCGAGGGTTAAAACAAAGCGGG
>NZ_JPRS01000199.1 GCF_000738085.1 Cryobacterium sp. MLB-32 | reverse complement strand
CCGTCATCACGGTTCCCACGCCGCTGCGGGACACCCTGCCCGACCTCTCCTTCATTGAAGGGTCGAGCGCCTCCCTCGCCGAACACCTCACCCGCGGCGCCACGGTGATTCTCGAATCCACGACCTACCCCCGGCACGACCGAAGAGATGCTCGTGCCGATTCTGGAGAACGGTTCGGGGCTGCAGGCCGGACGCGACTTCTACGTGGGCTACAGCCCCGAACGTATCGATCCCGGCAACAGTCTGTGGGGCTTCGTCGAGACCCCGAAGGTGGTGTCCGGCATTGACGCGGATTCGCTCGCCCACGTGAAGGCCTTCTACGACGAGCTCGTGAACCAGACTGTTCCCGTGAGCTCTCCGAAGGAGGCCGAACTCACCAAACTGCTCGAGAACACCTTCCGCCACGTGAATATCGCCCTCGTCAACGAGCTTGCCATTTTCGCGCACCAGCTCGGAGTGAACGTGTGGGAGTCGATCGAGGCGGCCGGAACGAAACCCTTCGGGTTCATGAAGTTCACCCCCGGACCTGGCGTGGGCGGCCACTGCCTGCCCGTCGACCCCAGTTACCTGTCGTGGCAGGTAAAACGCAAACTGGGTCAGAATTTTCGCTTCGTCGAACTCGCCAACGACGTGAACGACCACATGCCGCAATATGTCGTGCAGCGCATGCTCGAGCTGCTGAACGAGCGCGGTAAGCC
>NZ_JPRS01000198.1 GCF_000738085.1 Cryobacterium sp. MLB-32 | reverse complement strand
GCGGGCGACACCCCGGCCGTGAGCCTCGCGCACGGCCTGCTCGCCGGCCTCGACGAGATCGCCGACGTGGGACGCGACGCGGTGCGCGGCGGCTACTCCCGGCACCTCTGGCAGGGCGCGGACCTCGAGCTGCGTGCCTGGTTCACCGAACGCGCCACCCGCCTCGACCTCGACGTGGAGACCGACCGTAACGGCAACCTCTGGGCGTGGTGGGGCGCGCCCGGAACGGATGCCGTCGTCACCGGCAGCCACCTCGACTCGGTTCCCGGCGGCGGCGCGTACGACGGCCCCCTCGGCGTGGTCTCCGCCCTCGACGCCGTCGCCCGCCTCAAGGCGAGCGGATTCGTGCCGACCCGACCGTTCGCCGTGCTCGTGTTCGCCGAGGAAGAGGGGTCCCGCTTCGGCGTGGCCTGCCTCGGCTCCCGGCTGATCAGCGGCGCGATCGACGCGGATGCCGCCCGCGCGCTCACCGACCGCGACGGGGTGACGCTCGCCGAGGCATCCGCCCGTGCCGGACTCGACCCGACCCACCTCGGCGCAGACCCCACGGCGCTCGGCCGCGTGGGCCTGTTCATCGAGCTGCACGTGGAGCAGGGTCGCGGCCTGATTGACCTCGGCCGGCCCGTGGCCGTCGCCTCGTCGATCCTCGCCCACGGGCGCTGGCGCCTGAGCTTCTCCGGCCAGGGCAACCACGCCGGCGCCACGACCATGAGCGCCCGGCGCGACCCGATGATCGCGGCGGCCCGTGCCATTGTCGCCGTGCAGGATGCCGCCGCGGACAGGCCCGGAAGCCGCGCCACCGTGGGTCGCTCGAGGTGGTGCCCGGCGGCACCAACGTGATCGCCAGCACCGTGCACGCCTGGCTCGACGCCCGCGCCGAGACCGACGCCGAGACCCGCGCCCTCGTGACCGAGATCACCGTCCGCACCGTCGCCGAAGCGTCACTGAACGGATGCTCCGCCACCGTCACCGAGGAATCCTGGGCCCCGCGAGTGGCCTTCGACAAGGCCCTGCGCGAACGATTCGCACTCGCCCTCGGCGACGTACCGCGCCTGTCGAGCGGGGCCGGCCACGACGCCGGTGTGCTCGCCGGCCGGGTGCCGAGCGCCATGCTCTTCGTACGCAATCCCACGGGCATCAGCCACGCCCCGGAGGAATTCGCCGAGCCGAGCGACTGCGTGGCCGGCGTCGAGGCCCTCGAACAACTGCTGCGGGACCTGCTGTGAGCGGGGGCCCGAGCACGCGAGCGGCCGAGCACACACCCCGTCCCGCACCCGCCCACACGCGGCAGGCCGCGATGAGCCGAGCGAGCACATCGTTCTGGTGCGAGACGCTCGTGATCGACGGCGTTGCGACCGAGGGCGTGCGGCTCGAGGGCGAGACCGGCCGCATCCGCCGCGTCTGGCCCGGAGTGGCGGCTGAGCCGGCCGACGTGCGCCTCGGCACCGTGCTCCCCGGCCTCGCCAACGCGCATTCGCACGCGTTCCACCGGGCGCTGCGCGGCCACACCCACGCCGACGGCGGCGATTTCTGGCGCTGGCGCGAGCGCATGTACGGTGTCGCGGCCGGGCTCGACCCCGACTCGTATTACGACCTCGCCCGTGCGGTCTTCGCCGAGATGCTGGTGAGCGGCTTCACGGCCGTGGGCGAATTCCACTACGTGCACCACCAGGGCGACGGCTCCGCCTACGACACCGCGCACGCGATGGAGCTGGCGCTGGCGGCGGCGGCGCGAGCCGTGGGCATCCGCCTCGTGCTGCTGGACACCGCCTACCTGCAGGGCGGAATCGCGCAGGACCTCGCGCCCGAACAGCTCCGGTTCGGCGACGGCTCGGCCGCCGGCTGGCTCGCACGCTGGCACGGCCTGCGCGACCGGCTCGATGCCGACGACTCACGCATCGGCTACGATCGCGAACCGGAAACCTCGTCCGCTCCCGGTTCCGCTGGCCGGGTCGTGCCGCTCGGGCCGACAAGCGAGGATCCCCTCGTCACGCTCGGCGCGGCCCTGCACTCGGTGCGCGCGGTGGCCCCCGACTCAATGCGCGAGATTCTCGCCGGGCTCCCCGCCGACGTTCCCCTGCACGTGCACCTCTCCGAACAGCCACAGGAGAACGCCGACTGCGAGGCGGCCTTCGGGCTCACCCCCACCGGGCTGCTGCACTCGCTCGGCGCCCTTGCCCCGCGGCTGAGCGCGGTGCACGCGACGCACCTCACGGACGACGACCGGGCCTTGCTCGGCGCCGCCGGTGTCACCGTGGTGATGTGCCCCACGACCGAGGCCGACCTCGGCGACGGCATCGGCCCCGCCCGCGACCTGTTGCGCGCCGGCGCCCCGATCGCCCTCGGCTCCGACCAGAACGCCGTGATCGACCCGTTCCTTGAAATGCGCGGCCTCGAGATGGGCGAACGACTCGGGTCCGGCGAGCGCGGGCGCTTCACGCCGGCCGAACTTCTCACCGCGGGATCGACAAACGGCTACGCCGCGCTCGGACTCGGCCGCTCGGCGCTGCACCCCGGGGATCCGTGCGACCTGGTCGAAATCGCCACCGACAGCATCCGCACCGTCGGTTCGCGCCGTGACCAGCTGCCGCTCACCGCGACGGCCGGTGACGTGCGGCGCGTGATCGTGGCCGGCCGGGTCGTGGCCGACAGCGGGCGGCTCGTGCAGTCCGGCGATGCCGAGCTGCGCCCGGAGGCCCTGATGGCACACGCGCTCGACCGGTTGTCGCGTCTGAACCGGCTCGACGATCGGTCGACACACAACTCTCCCGGAGGCACCCCATGACCACCGAACTCGTGACCAACATCGGCGAACTGACCACGCAGAACGACGACCGCGAACGCCGGCACGATGCGGCGCTCGTGATCGGCGACGGGCGCGTGCTCTGGATCGGCCCCGCGGCCCAGGCGCCCGCGGCCGATACGCGAACGGATGCCGGTGGTCGCGCGGCCCTGCCCGGCTGGGTGGACACGCACAGCCACGTGGTGTTCGCCGGAGACCGGTCCGCGGAATTCGAGGCGCGCATGGCCGGCCAGGCGTACGCGGCCGGCGGCATCAACGCCACCGTCGCGGCGACCCGCGCGGCCTCCGACGAACAGCTGGCCACCACGGCCCGGGGGTTGCGCGACGAAGCAGAAGCACAGGGCACCACGTTCCTCGAGACCAAGACGGGCTACGGCCTCGACCTCGAGAGCGAGGTGCGCAGCGCCCGCGCCGCGGCATCCGTGGCGGATGTCGTGACGTACCTCGGTGCGCATATCGTTCCGGCGGGGGTGGACCGCCGCGACTACCTCGACCTCGTCACCGGGCCGATGCTGGATGCCGTGCGTCCCTACGTGCAGTTCATTGATGCGTTCTGCGAGGCGGGTGCCTTCGACGTGGAGGAGACCCGCGAGGTGCTTCTGGCCGGCCGCGCGACGGGTCTCGGCCTGCGCGTGCACGGCAACCAGTTGGGCTTCAGCGGCGGCGTTCGCCTCGCCACGGAACTCGGCTGTCTCAGCGTCGACCACTGCAACCACCTCGACGCGGCCGACGTGGACGCCCTCGCCGGCTCCAGCACGGTCGCCACCCTGCTGCCGGCGTGCGACCTCTCCACTCGACAGCCGTTCCCGCCCGCGCGGCAACTGCTGGATGCGGGCGCATCGATCGCCCTCGCGTCGAACTGCAATCCGGGCAGCTCGTACACAACGTCGATGCCGTTCTGCGTGGCGACCGCCGTGCTGCAGATGGGGTTGACGATCGACGAGGCGGTCTGGGCCGCCACCCGTGGCGCGGCGAAGGCCGTCAACCGCGAGCACGGAACGGATGCGGTGGGGTCACTGCGCGTGGGCGGTCTCGCGGACCTGCAGCTCCTGAATGCCCCGAGCGTGGCGCACCTCGCGTACCGCCCCGGCGTGCCGCTCACCCACGCGGTCTGGCGCCGGGGCATCCGCCGCTGATCAGTACGCACGGCTCAGCGGGTCTCGGTCTCGAGACGCGCCGTAGACGGCGTTCCTCGACCAGCGGAATGGGGAAACCGCGGCGCATTTCCCCATCCCAGGTCGAGACCCCGAACGTCGGGGCGAGAGTCGCTAGGCGCGAGCCTTGCGCCGAATGATCGGCACCGAGGCGAGACCGAGACCGAGGGCCAGCACGCCGGCGGCCGGCCACAGGAGCAGCGCGGGCGCGTCGGTTCCGGTTGACGGCAGCGAGCTCGTGCCCGTTCCCGTGCCTGTTCCCGTGCTCGTGCTGTTGCTCGCCGGCCCCGTCGGGACATATGTCGCGGCGTTGGCAACGGACGGCACAGCGAAGAATGCGAGACCCGCCAGCGCTAACGCCGCTACTGTCTTTTTAACCATGATGACAACTCCCTGCCCGAATTGAAGAGCCCAATTGCCACGTAGTATAGGCCGATTGAGCGTGCCTCACTATAGGGTTCAGCGACAGATGTTTTCGAGCACTTTCGGGGGGGCACTCATCACGATGGGGGTGCCGACGACAGCCAGGTCCCCGTCGAACGGAGCGTCACCGGCCCACGCAAAGCGCAGCACCGTACTCTCGCCCGGGGCCAGTTGCACCGTCACCGTGCTCACGGGATACCCGCTGTCGCTCGCCTCATTGTGCTCAACGGCCGCGTCATCACGGGTAAGTCCGGCGTTGGCCATGCCGGGGGCGCCGTAGGCGGACACAATTGTCTGCACGTTGCCCGGCGTCACGCCGTACTCTCCGCCCCCCGTGGCCCGCGACGACAGGGCGGTTCCCGCATCCGCCGGCGCCGTGTTGGTCAGCGTCACGCTGACCCCATAAGTGGGGCGACCATCTGCGCGGCAGCCCCCTTGACCCACGGCGGTTTTCACATCTAGGTACGTATCCATCTTTCCGCCGGTGGCATCGTTGAGATATACGCCGAACCGGGTGGTCTGGGCGTCGCTCGCCGGGCGCTCGCCCGACATGGTCGTGCCCGCCAGAATCTGCTGCTCGGAGTCGTGCGCGCTCCACACCAGCACGCGGCCCTCCGAGCCGGCGCGCGCGAACGCCTCGAGCAACGTCACCGGGTCGACCTTCCCCGCCGACACCGCACTGAAAACGGAGGCCGCGGCGCCCGCAAAGAAGATGTCCTGCTGCACCTTGTCCGCGTAACGCGCATACACGTCACGCAGGAGCAACTGCACCGCGTTGTCGGCGGTGATGATGTCCCCCGAGTCCAGGGTGATCGGGCCGGTCGCCGCCAAGAGATAGCCGAGCGTGGCGGGGTCCACGGTGAGCACACCGTCGACCTCGAGTCCGAACTTGAGCCGCCAGATCTCGCGGGCGAGCGCCCCGGTGAGTGAGAAATCGGGCGTCAGGTTGGTGTTTTGCACGTAGCGACCCGTGACATCGCCGAAGATGCCCGCGGTGTCCACGGGCAGGGGAAGCACGGATTCCGGATGCCCCCCGATGAATTCCTCGCTCGAAGCCTGCTGAGCGAGGGTGATCGCGCCGTTCTCGGTGTGGATGATCGCCATCGCACCGGATACGCCGCCCGTCGCACGCAGCTCCCCCGGGTTCTGCACCAGAAGCAGGTAATTGCGCGGTCCGGCCGCCCCGAGCATGTCGGGCAGCAGCTGCACGGCCCGGTCCAGCGTGTCCACACTCGCGGCGGCCGCCGACACGACCGAATCGAGCTCGGCCACGGCATCCGTCACGGGAGCGAGGGTGTTCGCCGTGTCGATGAGTCGCACGTCGTCGCGCGCCCTGGCCAACGCCACGTTTGCGGCGCTGATCTGGGGCCGCACCGCGAGCAGTGGCGTCAGATCGAGCGTGCCCTCCTCGGGTTTGAAGTCGGACAGCCTCACGTCACCCACAATCTGGGTGAGCGGTTCCACGACGTTCCGTGTCAGATCATCGACGATGGCCGAGACTTCTCGCACCGAGGTGAGATTGCTGCCGACGACCGGCACGAGTTCGAAGGCGCGCCAGATGGGATCACTCGTGAGCGTGACGGCGCGAGCGGCGTGCGGCGCGAGCGTGTTGACGGTCTCGCCGGCGGCCTCCCCGTCGCCCGCCACAATCTCGGTGCGAATCTGGGTGGCCAACGGAATGGCGCTCTGCAGCTCGTCTTTGGCCATCACGGCGCGAACGCCCACCCACACCGAGGCGGCCACCACCAGGATCACCACGGCAAGCACGATGCGCAGCGCCATGGATGTGCCGCCGAACATGCCTTTTCGGGGGGATTCGAGTGCCGGCGTCGGTTCCATGTCAATAGTCAAGCAGAGCACGTGTCACTCTCACGCTGGGCTTGTCCCCAGTTCACGGCACATTTCGGCCCCCGGAGGTGGGAGTATTCTGACGTCGTTCAGGCACGGTCGCGAGTAAAATTACGCTGCTGAGCGCCTGAGCTGATCCACCTCCTCCAAGCAAAGGATTGTGGCCTATGACACACCGCACACTCGTCATCGTGGGGCAGGGTTACGTGGGGCTTCCCGTCACGATGCGTGCCGTCGAGGTGGGCTACAACGTGGTGGGCATCGATCTCGACGCCGACCGCATCGGCAATCTGCGCGGCGGCATCTCCTACGTCGACGACGTGAGCCACGACCAGCTGCGGGCCGCGCTCGCCACCGGGCGCTATCTCCCCACCACCGACTACGCCGACGTGGCCGGCTTCGACGTGGCCGTCATCACGGTTCCCACGCCGCTGCGGGACACCCTGCCCGACCTCTCCTTCATTGAAGGGTCGAGCGCCTCCCTCGCCGAACACCTCACCCGCGGCGCCACGGTGATTCTCGAATCCACGACCTACCCCGGCACGACCGAAGAGATGCTCGTGCCGATTCTGGAGAACGGTTCGGGGCTGCAGGCCGGACGCGACTTCTACGTGGGCTACAGCCCCGAACGTATCGATCCCGGCAACAGTCTGTGGGGCTTCGTCGAGACCCCGAAGGTGGTGTCCGGCATTGACGCGGATTCGCTCGCCCACGTGAAGGCCTTCTACGACGAGCTCGTGAACCAGACTGTTCCCGTGAGCTCTCCGAAGGAGGCCGAACTCACCAAACTGCTCGAGAACACCTTCCGCCACGTGAATATCGCCCTCGTCAACGAGCTTGCCATTTTCGCGCACCAGCTCGGAGTGAACGTGTGGGAGTCGATCGAGGCGGCCGGAACGAAACCCTTCGGGTTCATGAAGTTCACCCCCGGACCTGGCGTGGGCGGCCACTGCCTGCCCGTCGACCCCAGTTACCTGTCGTGGCAGGTAAAACGCAAACTGGGTCAGAATTTTCGCTTCGTCGAACTCGCCAACGACGTGAACGACCACATGCCGCAATATGTCGTGCAGCGCATGCTCGAGCTGCTGAACGAGCGCGGTAAGCCCATGAAGAACTCGCGGGTTCTGCTGCTCGGGCTGGCCTACAAGAAGAACACCGGCGACATCCGCGAGGCCCCGTCGCTGCACCTCGCAGACCTGCTGCGCGGGTATGGAGCCGCGGTGAGCGCGGTCGACACCCACGTGGAGAGCCATCGGTGGCCGGCTGGCATCGCCCAGACGACCCTGACCCGCGAGTCTGTCGCCGCCGCCGACATCGTGGTGGTTCTCACCGAGCATGACGAGTTCGACCTCGGGCTGCTCAGTGAGAGTGCCACCCTCGTGCTCGACACCAAGAATTGCGTTCCCCCGTCCGTTCCGGCCGCGGCCGCGACCAGCGTGCACCGCCTCTGAGAACGTTGACGGCGATGGAGGTTTTGATCACCGGCGGGTGCGGTTTCATTGGTACGAATCTGGTTGACCGGCTCGTGCGGGAGCCGACCATCGACCGGGTGCGCACCCTGGACAACTACGCCACCGGCATCCGCCGCACGGTCCACGACCCACGGGTGCAGGAGATCGAAGGCGATCTGCGCGACGTCGACGCCGTGCTGCGTGCCAGCGCCGGTGTGCAGGCGATCGTGCATCTGGGCGCGCTGCCGTCGGTGCCCCGGTCCCTGCACGACCCGATGAGCACGAATGCCGTCAACGTGACGGGCACCCTGAACGTGCTCGAGGCCGCCCGCGCCAACGGAGTGGAGCATGTGAGCGTGGCCTCGTCGTCGAGTGTGTACGGTGCCAACCCCGCCCTGCCGAAGATCGAGTCCCTCGCGACGCTGCCGCTGAGCCCGTATGCCGTGAGCAAGCTCGCCACCGAGGCCTACGCCAACGCCTACGGCACGAGCTTCGGGCTGCCCACACTTGCGCTTCGGTTCTTCAACGTTTTCGGTCCGCTGCAGCGAGCCGACCATGTGTATGCCGCGGTCATCCCCAAGTTTCTCGCCGCGCTCAAGAACGATGAGCCGCTCACGGTGTTCGGAGACGGCGAGCAGTCCCGCGACTTCACCTCGGTGCACGCCGTGACGGATACCCTCACCAAGGCCCTGCTCCGCACGGTCACCTGCCCGACGCCGGTGAACCTCGCCTTCGGAACACGCACCTCGCTCAACACGGTGATCGAGCTGCTGCAGCGGATGCATCCACGCCCCATCGCCGTGAACTACCTGCCGCCACGCCCCGGCGACGTGGCGCACTCCCAGGCGAGTTCGGCGCTGCTTGACTCACTCCTCCCCGACGTCGAGCGGCCGGAATTCACGGCGGCCCTGCGTCAGGTGTACGACTGGTACATGGGGCTGTGAGCGAGGCGAACAGCGAGGCCACGAGCCGGTCAAGCGGGGCGGCCCTCCGTACCCGAGCGCTCCTGCTCGGGATCGCCACCGGCCTCGGCTCGCGCGTGCTCACCCTCGCGGCGCCGCTGCTGACCATTCCGGTGACGCTGCACTATCTCGGCGCCGACCTCTTCGGTTTCTGGATGATCGTGACCTCGATCACGGCCATCGGAATGTTCGCCGACCTCGGTCTCGGCAATGGTCTGCTCACCCGACTGGTGTGGGCGGTCGCGGAACACGACGCTGAACGGGCCAAGACCCTGGTCAGCACCGCCTACCTCACGCTCGGGGGTGTCGCGCTCATGCTGCTCGCCGTGATCTGGCTCGTGGTGCCGAGCATCGACTGGCAACGCATCGAGTCGCAGAGCGCCACCCTGCAGCCTGCCACGGCGCAGGTCGTGGCCGGGCTCGCCCTCTCGGCCTTCGCGATCACCATTCCGCTCTCCCTCGTGCAGCGGGTGCAGTACGCGCTGCAGGAGGCGTGGAAGAGCAATACGTGGCAGGTGGCCGGCGCGATCGCCACGATCGCCGCGGTCTACGCCGCCGCCCTCCTCGATCTCGGTGTCGTGGCCGTGATCGCCGCGGCCGTGTTCGCCGGCCCCTTCGTCATCCTGCTCAACAACGTGTTCTACTACGCGGTGAGCCACCGCGAGCTGACCCCCACCCTGCGCACCGCCTCCACCTCCGCGGCCGGGTCACTGTTGCGCGTGGGGTTCGCGTTCTTCTTCCTGTCGATCCTCACCTCGGTCTCTCTTAACGTCGACAACCTGATCGTCGCCAAGGTCGCCGACCTGCCCACGGTCAGCCAGTTTGCGATCACCACCAAGCTCTTCGCGCTGCTCGCCCTCGCCGTGACGCTCGTGGCCCTGCCGCTCTGGCCGGCGAACGGCGAGGCCCTCGCCCGCGGCGACGTCAGCTGGGTGCGTCGAACCACCAGGGCCATGGTGCTGTTTTCGGTGGGCGCCGTCGCCCTCGGCGGCATCGTGCTCGTGCTCGCCCGCAACCTGATCGCGCAGCTCTGGCTCGGCGACGGCCACGGTATCTCCCTCGGTCTTGCCCTCAGCCTGACCCTGTGGTCGATCGTGATCGCGTTCTGTTCGCCGTTCTTCAGCGTGCAGAACAGCGTGGGTCGGCTGAGCTACCAATACGTGGGTTGGGGGCTGTTCGCGGCCGCGTCGATCCCGCTCAAGTTCCTGCTCTACCCGCTGCTCGGCCTCGCCGGTATCCCGCTGGCCGGCGTCGCGGCGTACCTGATGTTCCTCCTGCCCACCGCGCTGCTCGGCTACCGGGCCACACTCAGCCAGGTGGTCGCCCATGACTGAGTTGCACGTGGCCTACGTGGGGCCGGTCAGTTTCGGCTCGTCGTCGGCGGAGGCGCAACGGATGCTCGGCATCGCCCAGGCACTCCGGGCCGCGGGCGACCGGGTCAGCGTGGGCTCTGCCGCGTGGCCGGGCGAGGACATCCCGTCGCAGGGCGATCCGGGGTTGACGGTGACACCCGTGGGTGAACTGCCGTTGCCCGGCTGGCCCAAACTGCGCCGGGTCTGGCGCGGCCTGAGCTGGGGCCGCGCCACCCGCGAGTGGATCGAGCGGCTGGAGCCTGCCCCCGACGCAATCGTTCTGTACGGCACCTCGATCGGGTATCTCCTGCGGTTGCTTCCACTCGCCCGCCGCCGCAGGATCCCTCTGGTCATCGACGCGGTCGAGTGGTACCAGGCCTCGCATCTTCCCGGAGGGAGCCTCGGCCCCTTCGCCCTCGCCAATCAGGTGTCGATGCGTCTGCTGGCGCCGCACGCCACCGGGGTGATCGCGATCAGCCGCTTCCTCGGCGCGCACTTCGACGGCCGAGGCGTGCCCGTGCTGCGCATTCCCCCCCTGTTCCAGACCGATCGGGGCGTGCCGGTGCGGGCGGCACCGCCGCATCCGCTGACCGTCTCGTACCTCGGTTCGGCCGGCAAGAAGGACCGCCGCACGATCCGCAGCCTCGTGCTGCTGCCGGGAGCGCTCGGAGCGGATCCGGGCCAGCTGCGCGTGAATATCGTGGGCCTCACCGCGGCGGCCGCGGCACAGCTGCTCGGCGGCGATGCCCCGGTCGAGCACCCTTGCCTGCACTTTCATGGACGGCTTCCGGCCGCCGACGCCCGCCGGGTGATGGCCACGAGCCATTTCTCGGCGCTGCAGCGGGGCAGGGAGCGCTATGCGCGCGCCGGGTTTCCGTCGAAGGTGCCCGAGAGCCTGGTGCTCGGTGTTCCCGTGCTCGCCAACCTCACGAGCGACCTGGGCGACCATCTCGTGCACGGCGTCAACGCCCGGGTGCTCAGCAATGATCGGCCGGAAGCGCTGGCGGCGGCCGTGGCCGCCGCTCTCACCGAACACTATGCCTTCGACCGGGAGGCGATTGCCGAGTCGGCTCGGGCGGTCTTCTCCCCGGCCCGCTACTCCCGGCCGCTGCACTACTTCCTCGTGCGACTCACCGAGGTCGCAGCCCGGCGGGAACACGTCACCCGCGCCGACGATCCCGGGCGCTTCGACCGGCGAGGACACGCGCATGGCCGCTGACTCGACCCGGCAGACTCCGCCCGCGGTGAAACTGCATTTTCGCCCCGACATCAATGGGCTTCGGGCGCTGGCGATCGTGCCGGTGGTTTTGTTCCACGCCGGACTGCCGGGTTTCAGTGGCGGCTTCACCGGCGTGGACGTGTTCTTCGTGATTTCCGGGTTTCTGATCACGTCGAACCTGCTGCGCGAGGTCGATCGCACGGGTCGGCTGCGCCTGGGCTCGTTCTGGGCCGCACGGCTGCGCCGGCTCGCCCCGGCCCTCTCGGTGATGATCGTGATCACGGTGCTCGCCAGTCTCGTCGTGCTCTCCCCGCTCGAGTGGGCCGCACTCGCTCAGCAGGCGGCGGCCTCGGCACTCTACGTCTCCAACGTGCTCTTCGCCGTGCAGTCCTCGAACTACTTCGCCGACGGCCTCGACCAGAGCGTGCTGCTGCACACCTGGACCCTCGGCGTGGAGGAACAGTTCTACCTGCTCTGGCCGGTGATCATTCTGGGCGCCTGCTGGCTCGCGAGGCGTGGCCGCGGCGGCCTGCGCCGCACGATCGTGGCGGCTTTCGCCGTGACCCTGCTGGCCTCCTTCGCGCTGTCGATCTGGCAAACAGGCGCCCACCCCACCTGGGCCTTCTACCTGCTGCCCAGTCGCGCCTGGGAGTTCGCGGCGGCGGGGCTCCTCGCCGCGCTTCCGATCGGCGCCCGCGCGCTTCGACGTCGAACACGCACCCTGCTCGCCGTGCTGGGTCTGGCCCTCGTGCTCGCCGGGGTGTTTCTGCTGAGCGACGCCGTGCCGTTCCCGGGGGTGGCGGCGGTTGTGCCCGTTCTCGGCACGCTGCTGCTCATCCTGGCCGGCACTCCCCGCGGTGACGGCGTGCCGGAGTCCCCTGTGCTCGTGAGCCGCCTGCTCGGCACGGCTCCGCTGCAGTGGATCGGCTCCCGATCATATTCCTGGTATTTGTGGCACTGGCCGGTGATCATTCTGGCGATGGCGGCCCTGCGCACGCAGTCCGCGGCGGTGGGGAGCCTCGCGGCCCTGGCCAGCCTCGGGATCGCCGTGCTGAGCTATCGATTTGTGGAGCAGCGGGCGCGGGCGGATGCGCGGCTCGTGGCGTCGGTTCCCCTTACCTTCACGGTGATGGGAACGAGCGCCGCGCTGGTACTGCTGCTCGCCGGCGGAGCATATGCCGGTGCAAGCATGGTGACCGCGAGCGAGGCCCTCGCCCCCTACCAGGCCGCCGTTACGGCGCGGGGGCAGACCGACTGCCACGAACAGACGACGGCCGACAGCGGCATCCGCTACTGCGTGGCGGGCGATACGACGGCGGAACGCACGGTGATGCTCGTGGGAGATTCCCATGCCGGCATGTGGCAGCAGGCCCTCGGTGCCGCGGCGCAGGCCGAGGGGTACCGGCTGGTGACCCGGTGGTTGTCGGCGTGCCCGGCGATTCCGGTGGCCGTCGTGAACGCGGAGGGTGTGCGTGACCCGGAGTGCGAGCAGTACCGCGCCAACACCGTGCGGCTGATCGGAGAACAGCGGCCCGATGCGGTGGTGATCGTCGATGCGAACAGCTACCTGGGACGGGTGATCAGCGACACCGGCGAGGCGATCTCACCGGAGGCGCAGGGCCAACGCTGGGCCGCGGCGTACAGCCAGTTCGTCGCGCAGATACGCGGCTTCGGCGCCGTGGCGGCCTCGGTGGAAGATAATCCACAGCTCGGCTTCAACCCGGTGCTCTGCCTCACCCGAGTCTTCGGCTCAGCGGAGAACTGCGCGCCCGACCTCGCCGATGCCCTCGCCACGACGGACGTGCTGCGCCGCGCCGAGGCCACCGCGTTGGATACGCTGCACGTGACACCGCGCCTGCTCACCGTGCAGCGGATGTGCGACGGCCGGTCATGCCGGGTTCTGGTGGGCCGCGACCCCATTCTTGCCGACCAGGGCCACCTGTCGTCCGCGTTCACCACGCTGCAGATACCCGACCTGCAGGCCTTCCTCCGCACCGCCATGGCCGAGGCCTCCCCTTAGCGGCACCCGCCGGTCGAGGCGCGAGGCACGAGCGCTTGGATCGAGCCTGTCGAGATCGAGACCACGCAAGACATCCCTCAGACCCAAGACCGGCCCACGAGGCCTCGATCGCTCCTTCGTCGCGCCTCGACCAACGAGAAAGACCGGCCCACGAGGCCTCGATCGCTCCTTCGTCGCGCCTCGACCAACGAAAAAGACCGACCCACGAGGCCTCGATCGCTCCTTCGTCGCGCCTCGGCCAACG
>NZ_JPRS01000197.1 GCF_000738085.1 Cryobacterium sp. MLB-32 | reverse complement strand
GAGATCGAAGCCGTCGCGGCGGTAATTGACTGAGAGGACCAGCCCGCTGGAGGTTCGTCACATTGACACGTGTCCTCCAGCCGCTTTATCTTGAAGGAGGACGGGAACCATCATGCATATTCCAGCCACGCTTGCGGTAGTTCTCGCGTCGGTCGTCGCTTTCGCCTACATCGCTGCAATCGTTTACGCGATTGTCCAGATTGGGCGAACACGAGATCTGTCGGACGTGGAGAAAGGTGTCTGGGTGATCGCAGTCCTATTCGCCCCTCTGCTTGGCACGCTCGTTTGGTACTTTGCTGGGCCGCATCCAGTCGGCCTTCGGATCACTCGCCAGTCGCGGTAGCTCTCGAGCGCGAGTTGCAGGGGCGTAGAGGGTCCCTCCGCGATCCCTGGGCACGAGCACCAACGCACTCCCCAGTTCACGACAACCGAGCGTCAAAAGACGACCGATTGCGTGCCGACCGATTGCTCGGTGAACTGGACGCTGACGGATAGTTTGTGAGCATGACAGAGTATCGACGCCCCACATTCCCCGTCGAGGTCTACCACGATGAACAGGGCCGTCCGATTGACTACGGCAATCGATGGGAAGGGGAGTCTCCACCCCAAGACACATATTCCCGCGTTAGCAATCTGCAGCGGTTCGCGCCGTTGCACCTCGTCGCCGACGCGCTCATCGAATGGCTGCAGACCACCTTCGAAGTTGCCGTCGACCAGGCGCCGAGCGCCGCTGCCGATCTTCTCCGCCTGCCGAAAGATGTCGTCCGCGCCGTGCGGGTCGTGCCTCGCGACCCGACAGCGGCCCCGCTGACATTTGTCCTCACACCGTTCCCGGGGGTCTACCTTCACGCAGGTGTGCTCCACGACTTCCACTTGCCCGTGTGCGGCTGTGATGCGTGCGATGACGATGTCTTGACTCTGGCGGAAGAGCTTGAATGGACCGTGCGCACCGTCGTGTCAGGCGGTTATTCTGAGCGATTCGATGCCGGGCGGGGCGACTGGATTGAATTCCGGCTCGAGGAGCCAGAGGTCGGGATGCGATCCGGACGCAGCCGCACCGAGGACCTGCCAGAGCACCGGGTCAAGTTCGCGCGAACCGCGCTACCGCCTGCCGGACAGTGGTCCCCCTGGCCATTACTTCCGAAGGGTGAAGCCGACGCTATCGGCTGATCGCCCGAGCCTGATGTGCCGGTGAGCGTTCCCCAGTGACACGGCATCGGCGCGCTCAGCCGCCGCTGGCTTGGCCCCAATCTGTCGCGCTGGAGGTCCCCCTTACGAGATTGAAGCAGTCGGCTCGAATATCGTGGTGTGCAGCCGCCGCCGGCATAGTGGGCTCGTCCGATATTCCCCGGCGCTGCCGCGCCGTGAACATTCGAGAGCCGGGGCGAGCTTGACCCCGTTCGACGGATGAGATTGACTCGGGCCATGAGGGGGATCGTGCGGTCAATCAGATCTCGCGGCGAAACGTGAGGTCCGCCACGAATACGCATGTTGGGACGATCGAGGCCGCTGCGTCCCTTTCTCTCCTGCGGGCGGCGATCGTGATGGGGCTTACCGCGGTCGTTCTCTTGGTGGCGCTGAATGTCAGCATGATTAGCGCCGTGGCCCTTATGTTCGGGGGGTTGATTGGACTGGCGGTGATGATCATCGTCCCAATCGTTGCCGTCGTTCTAATATCGATCATTTTGACCAGGTTCACCGGCCGTCGTATTATCCGGGCGGCGATTGCGGTGACGGGGGTAGCCTTTGTCGCCTTGGGGGTGGCGTTCTTCGGGTTCCTCACTGTGCCGATGATCTGGGTTCAGCCCGGTTTCGAGCTTGTGCATGTGCTGATCGCGGTTCCTTGCGCATTGACGCTGGGCCTGTTCCTCGGGTCTTGGAGGCTGAGACTTGTGGGATTGATCGGCTGTGCACTCTTGATGGTGGGCGCAGTTTGGGTCTCCTTACTCGATCCTCAGCCGACTGGTCCTTCGAAAGCTGAGCAGCAGCTCGCCGCGAATTTTGAAGCTTTCATTGAGAGCGGTAACTTCCCCATTGTGGCTGATCTTCCGGGTGGCAGAGTCGTCGCGGTCGATGCCAGTGGAGGTCCGTCTCGAACACTGACTCTCACGGCCGACAACGGGGTCGTGGACGCCGTAATTGACCGGAACCCTAGGGCGAGCAATCCCGATATTGCCCCGTGCTGGTACCTCGCCGATGTCGACATGGGGCTTGAGGACACCGATAGCATGCAGGACTACGTGACTTGGTGCACCCACGACCGAGATCTGTGGAAGCTGACCGACGGAACCGGGTACGCGCGAGTGCAGGATGGCAGCATTATCGCGGTGCGGTCTGCAATCAGGGAGAACGTCCAGTCCGATGATGGCCAACATGCTGCGAACGCCGGCGAGGTGCTTCAGGCATGGAACTCACTACGGTTCCTGACCGAGGCCGAAGTTCGAACGCACCTCCAGGACCGCTAATCTCCTGGCATGCCATGACACAACAAATGTGTCGCGGAAATACGGACTGGATGCACACTCGTCATTGCGTCGCACAGCAGACCGGGTCCCAGGACTACCCAGTGTTATGGGTGCGGGAGCCCGCACTCACGATCATGGGCCGCATCGCTTCTTCGCGACATCATTGAAACGTCAGACGAGACTTCCACGGTACCGATCACGGGTGCGGCGTCTTTTGCCGCTTCGTACAACGCCTGGCAAAGTTGATTCGCCTCTTCTGAGCTGGAGACACTCAGGCTAATCGCTGAGAGCGTTGTCTCTGACACGGACAGTTTCTCCAAGCTATCGTAGAA
>NZ_JPRS01000196.1 GCF_000738085.1 Cryobacterium sp. MLB-32 | reverse complement strand
TCCCATCTAATCGTGTTGACACAAACCGTGTCGAGCCCTGTCACTCTGGATCGACCGACAAATTAATGGCGATTTGACCGGAGAGCGCTGAAAGCGTTCCGCAAGAGGTTCCCCTCTGACACGGCATCGCCGTACTCGGACGCCGAATGGTTTAGCCTCAGATCTGTCGCGGTGGCCGTCCGGCTATCGGACACCCGGAAGATCGAGGTCCAGCACATACGTCTGCGACGGACGTCCCAACAGAGAATGCGGGTATGGCTCTCCCAGCGGTCGCCAGCCGTTCTTCTCGTAGAGGTGCACGGCACCGTGATGATCGGCAAGAACGTGAAGGACAGAGCGCTCATGGCCATGCCCAGCAAGCGCGGCTGTTGCTCCAGTTAGCAGTACGCCGCCGAGCCCGCGCCCCTGAGCGCCAGGAGCGACAGCGAGCAGACCGATGACAGGCGAGTCGGGCGGATCACTGGCCAGACCCGAACCCGGTTTAGTGGCGAGTACAAACCCGACGAGCCCAGCGACTGCATCCTCGGCCACGATCCAACATTCTGAATTGTCAAACTTGAGTCGAGCTCGCTCGGCTACTCCATCGACCGCTTCACCATCCCGAGCAACGCACGCCGCGACCCAAAGCGAAACGCAAGCCGCCGCATCCTCTGCTGTCCCACTTCGAAACACGAAATCGTTCTCCCCCCACGGATTCTCCATGTATCTAGTTTCCCACCCGCTTCGATGATCGTTCGTTTCGCGGTCCGTGGTTGCACCCAGCCCTAGACCGTTTCGCTAGGACTCTCCCGGTGTCTCTCTGTATCCAGGAGGACTCGCCGGCGGCTGCTCCCCTGGACCAGCACCAAGCCGGCCGCGAGAACGGAAGCAGCTGAAGTGGCGAGCATTACGGTCAACACCACATCGGGTTTTGAGGACATTGCCCGTCCGGTCATGGACGTGAATTCGCACTGCAGCCCCAGCGGGATCAACGTGATCCGGCCAACAATCGGCTCACCGGGGTCAACGCTCTCGCGCGACGCCGGGAGTGCGTCCACAACGCACGAATAGCTTGGATCTCGAACCGCGTAAATCGCCGCCGCAGGCGGCAATGCCATGAAGATAGCCAGCCCGCACAACGCAGTAGCCGCCCATCCCCTGGTTCCCATTTGGCCATGCAACCACAGTCCCAGGCGCCCGCCGGGATTTTCTCTTCAAGTCGCGGGAAGTGACCGCACAGGGTTCCGCTCTGACACGGCTTGCCGCGCTCGGCCGCCGCGTGGGTTGGCCTCAGATCTGACGCGCTGGCCGTCCCGCTGCGAAACACCGAGCGAGCCTCAGCCCTGGCTCTGAAATGTGTCCCCTAGCGAAGAGCCGCCCGGCCTGAAGTGCTGTGCAGGTCCACGGCGGCCTGTGAGACAAGGACGCCCACGCAACTCGACAGAGACGTCATCGTGAGCTTCCGCAGGGGAGAGCCCTCTGGTTTTCCGGGCAGAGCTGGACAGCGGTGGTACCTCCGTGGTTCCAAGGCATGAACCCGGAGTTGCCCGACCAGTCCCTCGCTGCCCTGTTGCGCGGTGAGCCTCTTGATGATTTGGGCCCGAGGATCATCGGGGCCGCCCGGTCCTTGGCGGCTCAGAGGTAGATTCCTCACCCCAGGCTGCGGTGCCGTGTTCGGCGAAACAGCTCTGTCCGCTGACGGTAGAAACGGGCAGCGCCTACTGCCCGGGCGGGAAGTGATGAGCCGGCTGGACGGAGAGACCAACGGAACCTCCGCGAGATGAACGCCGGCAAGTTACTGGAGGCGATTGACGCCCAAGACGAGACGCTCAGCATCGGGTTGCCGTTCGAGGACCGCGTCCGGTTGGCGGTGGATGACGTCTACTCGTCGTTCACGGCTTCCCCCGTCGCGGGTCTGATCCGGCGGGCGGTGCTGCGTTACCCGAATGCGGACCTGCCCCGCATCGACGTGCTCGACGAGTGCGACCCTGAACCGGCAGCTCCTGGCCCTGCTCGGCACCTGCCCTTCGTGGGCCGGCAGCAGAACGTCCTCTTCCAAGGGTTCACCGGGTCGGGGAAGTCGTATCTGGATGGCGCGCTGACCAGGGCGGATGGGACCGCGAGGCTGGGCTCGGGCATCGCGTGGAGACGCGGCAGGAAGTAGAGCGCGGTGCCACCGACCCCCAAAGCTGAACATTGGCTGTATCACAGTAGCCCGCCAAGCACAGTCCCCTCATGAGCCGACGTGTGATCATCTGCGGCAAGTCATACCTTTCAATAGCAAACTACTTTGCAATCCGCTACCACAAAGAAAAGAATCTTTCATGAATAAGAGATTTTCGGAACAGAAGCGTCACAAGCTCTTCACCGCAGCGGCTGCCTCATCGGCGATCGTGATCGGCATGACCGGACTGGCCCTCAGCGCGCCCGCTTCGGCCGCGCCCGCCCCGCAAGCCAACGGTACCGCTGCTGCCGCAGTCCCCGACGAGCTCGTCGTCGGCTACGTGGCCGGTGCCTCCGCCGACCAGCGCGAGCGTGCTCGCGGGCACGCCTCGGCACGGTTCGCCGAGCGCATCGTCGCCGCCGCCGCCGACCGCACCGAGGTCGAGGTCGTCCGTCTGCCGCAGGGCAAGAACCTGGACCGGGCGATCGCGCAGCTGAAGAGTGACCCCGCCGTTGCCTACGTCGAGCCGAACTACGTCCTGACTCACCAGGCCACCGCCACCGACCCCATCTTCACCAGCACCAATACCTCTCAGGACCTCTGGGGCATGTACGGCGACGCCTCGACCCCCACCAACGCCTACGGCAGCCAGGCCGCCGAGGCCTGGGCTGCCGGCCACACGGGGTCCAAGAGCGTCTACGTCGGGATCATCGACGAGGGCATCCAGTACACCCACCCCGACCTCTCCGGGCAGGTCTGGACCAACCCCTACGAGATCGCGGGGGACGGCGTGGACAATGACGGCAACGGCTACGTCGACGACGTCAACGGCTGGGACTTCGCCAACAGCGACAACACCATCTATGACGGTGGCTCCAGAGGCTCGCTCGACGACCACGGCACGCACGTGTCCGGAACCATCGGCGCCAAGGCCAACAACGGGCAAGGCGTAGCCGGCATGAACTGGGACGTGACCCTGATCAGCGGCAAATTCCTCGGCAGCCGGGGCGGATCCCTGGCCGACGCGGTCAAGTCGGTCGACTACTTCACCGACCTCAAGACCCGCCACGGCCTGAATATCGTGGCAACCAACAACAGCTGGGGCGGCGGCGCCTTCTCCCAGACCCTGCTCGACGCCATCAAGCGCGCCAACGCCGCGAACATCCTGTTCGTCGCGGCCGCCGGCAACAGCGGCACGAACAACGACACGACGCCGTCTTACCCGTCCAACTACGACGTCGCCAACGTCATCGCAGTCGCCGCCATCGACCGCAATGGGGCGCTGGCGTCCTTCAGCCAGTACGGCGCCACGACCGTCGACCTCGGTGCCCCCGGGGTCGGTGTCTGGTCGACGACCGCTTTCGACACCTACTCGTCCTACAACGGCACCTCAATGGCCACGCCACACGTCACGGGCGCGGCCGCCCTCTACGCCTCCACGCACCCCGGTGCGACAGCGGCGCAGATCAAGAGCGCGATCCTGAGCTCCGTCGTCCCGACAGCCTCCCTCGGTGGCAAGACAGTCACCGGCGGACGGCTCAACGTCAGCGGCTTCTGACCTAGAAGACCGTCAGCGGGTGTGGTCGGGGGAGAGCCCAGACCACACCCGCCTCTCGTTGCCGAGCGTCTCCAAGACTGCCTGACAGTTCACGACGCCACGCTCAACAACGGGCTCGTCGCACACCACGTCTGTGGACTCAACGAGCCGCCATTGTGATTATGCCGTTGTTGGTCTCCGATGCCAGGTTTCGGGCTTGACGCGTGCCGGGTGCTCGGCCTGAGCACGCCGCTCCCCGGTCTCAGCGTGTTGGGCAGTTGCGTTGATCAGGCCTAGATCTGTCGCAGTGGCCGTTCCCCTCTGACACGGCCCCAGAGTATTCGACCGTTGCGTGGATCAGCCCTATCTGTCGCGCTCGACGTCCGGCTTGCGGGCGGGCCCGCATTCCCGCCACATCTCCGTTGCCCGCATGAGGGATGATGGGAAATGACGCTCCATTCCCACAAATCCACCAGAATCTTTCGGTCACGGTTCGGCATACTTGTCCATACCCGCGATTGGAGTCGGCATTAGCGCCACCGCCGTCACCTTCTGGGATGCGGGTGTGACGGGCCCGACGCTCACTCTGACCGCGTCTGACCTCACATCGGTCACCGTGGCTTCGATCAGTGACGGCTACCGGAGCCATCCCGCGATCCAACTGAGGCTCAACACCGCGAACCGGAGCAACCGGCTCCAACTCAACCTCGGAGATGCTCACCACCGCAACCTTTCGCCCGCGGGCATGAACGAAGCCCGCGAGAGCATCCCGGTGAGGAACGGGCCAGCACAGAGTCCTTGAACGGACAACTCGCACAGAGGGCCTGTACTCGTGTTCTCATGGAAAGCGCCTCACCTTTCCCGAATCGCGCTCCCCGTTACCGTTGCACTTTCGGGAATGGACGTGGTCATGCCCAGAGCTGGCTTGAGTGAGGGCACGAGTGGATTCAGTGGCATGGTTGAGACGGCGGGTCTTGCTGCGGGTGCATGCAAGTAGGGGCAACAGGGTTGGTGAACGACATGAAGAAGTCAGACATGCTCGCCGGGCGGACTGCTGAGCAGTGGTCAGGTCCCGTCCGATTTCTTGCGAGAATTCTGTTTTCCACGGGAGTGATCTCTGGTGCACTGTATTTTGTGACGGGGTCAACCGCTGAAACCGTGCCACTTTGGTTATACGTGATTTTCGGCGTAACGATAGTGATATTTGTTGTCGCGTTTCTTGTCTATTGTGCGTTCGCGTTGAAG
>NZ_JPRS01000195.1 GCF_000738085.1 Cryobacterium sp. MLB-32 | reverse complement strand
ACGGACAGCACACGAATGCCATTCATGGCTTCCTGTCCATGCTCCTCAGCCTGCTGCGCAATGAAAAGCCCACGCACATCGCTGTGGCCTTCGACATTTCACGAGCGTCGTTCCGTACCAGGGAATACCCCGCGTACAAGGGAACCCGAAACGCGACTCCCACCGAATTCATCGGCCAGATCCCGCTTCTGCAGGAGGCACTGGCCGCCATGAACATCACGACGATCACGAAGGAAGACTTCGAGGCGGACGATATTCTGGCCACCCTCTCGGTTCAGGGTGCCGAAGCGGGATTCGACGTGCTCGTCGTCTCCGGCGACCGGGACACGATTCAACTGGTCAACGACAGGGTCACCCTGCTCTATCCGGCGAGCCAGGGTGTCTCCGCCCTGACCCGCTACGACCCCGCACGGGTTCGCGAACGATACGGCGTCGACCCCGGTCAGTACCCCGATGTTGCCGCCCTCGTCGGCGAGACGAGTGACAACCTGATCGGAATTTCCAAGGTTGGCGAGAAGACAGCCGTCAAGTGGCTTGGCCTCTATGGCAGTCTCGATGGAATCCTCGAGCATGCCGAGGAGATCAAGGGTGTCGTGGGCAACAATCTGCGGGAGCAGAAAGACAACGCCATCCGGAATCGCCGGCTGAATCACCTGATCACCACGCTCGAGCTTCCGGTGGGCCCGGCTGATCTCACGCGCGTCCCGATGAATGCGGATGCCGTGCGTGACGTCTTCACCCGTCTCGAGTTCAAGACGCTGCTCGACCGCGTTCTCAAGATCGAGGGCGCAGCAGCCGTCGAATCGTCCGCGGGCACGGAGTCGAACGTGGCCGTGCAGGAGATTCCGGCCGCACCGGTCGCGCCACCGGCCCAGGACCTGCTGGATGAGGAATTGGCCGGGTGGATCGCCCGTTCCTCGGCCGCCACGCCGGCGGGCCTCGGCTTCACCGTCGAGGTGTACGAGGGCAAGGCGATCGGCTTTGGGCTGTCCAGTCTCACCGAGACGGTCAATCTGCCCTGGCAGGCAGGGCGCAGTGACTACGCGCCGGTCGAGGCGTGGCTGGCCAGCGATGCTCCCAAAATCATGCACGATGCCAAGGGGCAGATTCAGGCGCTGAGCCGCAGCAATGTCGCGTTTGCCGGGCTGGCGATCGACACGCTCGTGGCCGGCTGGCTGATCAGGCCGGGAGGGCCGGACAAGACGCTTGCCGAGCTGGTGAGTCGCTACCTGCAGGAAGAACTGCCCGTCGCTGACCCGAACCAACTGGTCCCCGACGAATCGGCAGGCGGTGGCGTACCCATGCAGGCCTGGTACACCCTGCGCGTGTCGGCGGCCGTGCTGGAAGCGCTCGATGCGGGATCCCGGCGCGTGCTCGCTGAGATCGAGATGCCGACGCTGATGGTTTTGGTGGACATGGAGCTCGCCGGAGTAGCGGTATCCCACGATCAACTGTCGACACTCTCGCACGAGCTGGGTGAGAAATCCGCCGATCTGGCCGCACGTGCCTACGCAGAGATCGGACGCGAGGTGAATCTCGGATCACCGAAGCAGTTGCAGGATGTGCTGTTCACCCAGCTCGAGATGCCCAAGACGCGCTCAAACAAGACCGGTTTCTCAACCGATGCGGGCGCTCTGGCCGATCTGCAGGCGAGCAACCCTCATCCGTTCCTCGACCTGCTGCTGAAGCACCGGGACGCCACCAAGCTGCGTCAGATCGTGGAGACCCTCGACAAAGCGATCGACGAGACCGGTCGCATCCACACCACGTACATTCAGATCGGATCCTCCACCGGTCGGATTTCATCGACGGATCCCAATCTGCAGAACATCCCCGTGCGCACCGAAGAAGGACGGCGTATCCGCGCGGCTTTCCAGGCAGGGGCTGGGCGGGACTGCCTGCTCACGGCGGACTATTCGCAAATCGAGATGCGCATCATGGCGCATCTTTCCGAGGATGCGGGCCTCATCGAAGCCTTCAACGCCGGTGAGGACCTGCACAGGTTCGTCGGGTCGCGGATCTTCGGTGTGGAGCCGGAGGATGTCTCGCCCGAGATGCGCAGCAAGGTCAAGGCCATGTCCTACGGCCTTGCCTACGGTCTGAGCGCCTTCGGCCTCTCCAAGCAGCTGCGCATCGAATCCAAGGAAGCCAAGCAGCTGATGACGGACTACTTCGCTCGATTCGGAGCGGTACGCGATTACCTGCGCCATGTCGTCGAACAGGCCAAGGTTGACGGGTATACGGAGACGATCTTCGGTCGACGACGGCCCTTCCCCGAGCTCCACAGCCCGAACCGTGCTCTCCGCGAAAACGCCGAGCGCGCGGCTCTCAACGCGCCGATCCAGGGATCTGCGGCGGATATCATGAAGATCGCGATGAACGGCATCGCGAGCGATCTGCGGGAACATGAGATGGAATCGAGCATGCTGCTGCAGGTGCATGACGAGTTGATTTTTGATGTGGCCCCGGGGGAGTGGGACGCGCTGCGCGACGTCGTGACCCATCGAATGAGTACGGCGGTCGAACTGCTCGTTCCCCTCGACGTTCAGGTCGGTCGCGGCGCCAATTGGGACGACGCGGCGCACTGACAAAGAAAATGTGCTGATGGGTCGATCGCTCGTGTAACGTAAATTTGAGAGCGATTGACGCCGGAGACTAGTGCAGTTTCCGGCCGGCCACCGCCGAAGATGCAAGGACCAGGGACCGTGTCGCCAGAGAAGACTCGAGAGGGTGCCGCGGGAACGCCGCCCTCAGATTATTGGGCTGAGCAGCTGGCCAGCGTCTCAGCGCAGAATATTCCGATCTTGATCGAATCGGCCCCGGATGCCATGGTGGTGACAAACTCTCACGGCCAGATCGTGCTGGTGAATGTCCGGACTGAACGCCTCTTCGGATACTCACGTGAGGAGCTGCTGGGCGAGAGCATTGAGATGCTCATCCCGGGGCGACTGCGGACACACCATCAGGGACACGTCGATTCCTTCTCGGAAGCGACCTATCATCGTCCTTTACAGTCGGGTCTCGACATCGTGGCCGAGCACAAGAACGGG
>NZ_JPRS01000194.1 GCF_000738085.1 Cryobacterium sp. MLB-32 | reverse complement strand
CTCGCCACCGAGCAGCGGCTCGCCGCCATCGAGGGAGCCGGGCTGCTGCCTCCGGTGCGCGATGCGCTCAGCCAGGTGCAGGGCATGGCGGCGCGGGCCGGTCGGCAGTCTCAGCGCCGTGAACAGTGCCGTGCAGCTGCTGCCCGCGATGGTGGGCGCGACCGAACCACGCAACTACCTCGTGCTGTTCCAGAACCCGGCCGAACTGCGCTCCACCGGCGGACTCTCCGGCGCACTCGCCGTCGTGCACGCCGAGAATGGGCGTCTCCAGCTGACCCAACAGGCGGGAGCCACCGAACTGCCGATCTTCGACACCCCGGTGCTCCCGCTCCCGCCCGAAACGCTCGCCCTCTACCGCGATCGCACGGGACGCTACATCGGAGACGTGAACCTCACCCCCAACTTTCCGCTGAGCGCCGAGCTTGCTCGCGAGATGTGGAACCGCCGGTTCGGGGTGCAGGTCGACGGCGTGCTCGCGATCGACCCGGTAGCGCTCAGCTACCTGCTCACGGCCACCGGTCCGATCACCCTGCCCACGGGAGACGTGCTCACCGCCGACAACGCGGTGCAACTGCTGCTGACCGGGGTGTACGAGCGCTTCTCCGTGCCGTTACAACAGGATGCCTTCTTCGCCAGCGCCGCGGCATCCGTTTTCTCCACGGTGTCCGCCGGTGATTTCTCCATCGGCGGCATGCTCGCGGCGCTCGAACGGGCGGGCGCCGAGCACCGCGTGCTGTTGTGGAGCGCGCACCCCGACGAGCAGGCCGTGCTGGGGGCCACGAGCCTCGGCGGCACGCTGCCGGTGAGCGACGCGCAGACGGTTCGGTTCGGCGTGTATCTCAACGACGCGACCGGGGCCAAGATGGGCACGTTCCTGAACGTACAGGTGGGCGCCGCCCAACGGGTGTGCCGCGCCGACGGCCGCCCCACGAACGAGGTGGAGGTGACGCTCACCAACACCGCCCCCGCGGATGCCGCCAGCACGCTTCCCGTGAGCATCACGGGCGACGGGTCGTTCGGCGTTCCGCGCGGAAATATCAAGACTTTGGTGACGGTGTACGGCGCACCGGGGATGGAGAATCTCGGGGTCAGCCGGGACGGTGCGCCGGTGGGATACCACCCGACGACGGACTCCCCGTACCCCGCCACGGGCGTCAGCTACCCGGTGAGTTCCCTCGATGTGGAGCTCGCGCCGGGGCAGAGCACGCGGCTCACCTTCGGCTGGCTGGGAGCGGAACCCTTCGACGGAAACGTCGTCACGGAAATTACCCCGGCCATACATCTCGAAAATAAAAAAATAGTAGAAAAAAACTGTGAAACCGCCGTATTGTATTAGTGCTTCTCATCTGGCCCAAAGGGGGGGCCACCCTATTTCAAGGAGTGACAAATCATGCTGAAAAAGGTTCTGGCGGCTCTTGTGGTCGCATTTCTGGCAATCTTCTCCGTTCCGGCCGCTGCTCTGGCCGCCGGCTACGTTCCTGACAGTGCCATCACGATCTCCGGTACGGCCGCCCCGGGTGGCACCGTCACCGTGACTATTCCGGCCAACTCCTTCCTGCCGGGGGAGGTCGTGCAATTCGCGGTCACCGGTGTGGGCTCGTCCCCGCTCGCCGTGTTCAAGGCGGCCACGGTCACCCTCAACAAGACGGCCACACCCGTGGGTGCAGCCGGCGTGACGGTGACGCTTCCGAGTAATGCCTCGGGCACCTACAACGCGAGCGCGACGGGGCTGACCTCAGGCAACATCGTCACGTGGGTCATCGTTGTTCCCTCGTCGAGCAGCGGGGCCGGCGCGGAGGCGGGCGGATTGCCCTCAACCGGCTACCAGTTCCCGACGGTGCTCCTGTGGTCGGCTGCCGGGGCGCTCCTGATCGGTATCGCGCTGCTCGTGGTGCTGGTGATGGCTCGGCGCCGTCACGCAACCCACAACAGCTGAGCCCGAAGAATGCACCTGTAACCAGCAGAACGAACAGCCTCACGTTCGGGCTCGACGTCTTGTCGAATCCCCGAACGTGAGGGCCGCTGTTCGGCCGCGCTGTGCCCAAAAGAAGAAGCCACGTTGTCGCATCCGTCACGACGCCATCGGAACCCCGGTCAGTCCTTCCGGTGGCGTCACTGGTGGGGCGGGGCCGTGGCGCTCTTTGTCCTGATGGACATCGGGCTGGTGGTCTACGCCGTCACGGTTATTCCGCCGCCCCAGCAAACGATGACGACGAACACGGTCCTGTCTGCGTCTCGTCCCGATCCCACAGCCACCCCCACCCCGACGCCCGCGGCGGCGCCCGCCGCCCCGATTGCCCCGCGCCGCGTGCTGTCCGCACTCAACGCCACCACCGCCTGGCGCGCGACCGTCGGTACCTGCCCCTCAGCGCGAGCAACGCCCGAGATCTCCACCGATGCCGGCGCCACCTGGACGGGGTTCGACGCCGGCAGTAAAACGGGAGCGTCATCGGTGCTCGTGATCAACGCGCTGAGCGATTCCGAGGCCTCGTTCGTCACTCTCCTGGCTGCGGACTGCACCCCGCACCTCGTTGCCACCTACGTGGCCGGCGCCGACTGGGCCGACTACCCGCTGCGACTGACCGGAAACTGGTACGTGATCCCCTCCGAACCCGCAATCGTGCACAGCCCGCTGGGAGCTTTCGCCGTGCCGTGCCCGGCCGCGATCAGCGTGGCATCCCAGAGCGCCACCCACGGCGCCGTTCTGTGTGCTCCCGACCCCACAGCGGCTGCCGCCGGCCCCACGATTGCACGCACGGCCGATGGCGGGTCCACGTGGACGCCGCCCGTGCCCGTGCCCGGCGCGGTGAATCTCTCGGCGCTCGCCGGTGGAGGCTACGTGGTCGCCGCGGCCGGGCAACCCGGCTGTGCGGGGGTGCGGATTCTGACCCTGCCGGACACGAAAACAGCGCCGCCGACGCTGGCCGGCTGCCGCGAAGCGACCTTCGACCCGGGTGATGTGGCGATCGCGAGTTCGCCGGGGTCCCTCTGGTTGTGGGCCGGGGCTATCATGTCGGCATCCAGCGACGGAGGCGCCACATGGCACTAGATTCGCGGGGCCGACACCGGCCCCATCGGAGACACCATTCCGAACCTATTGTGCTGCGTTTCGTCACCCAATTCGCGCTCGATGCGGGCTGTTGGCTGCTGGCCTTGTTCGTGGCCGAGGCGCTGCGCTACGAGTTCGACCTGTCGTCGATCGCTTGGGTGCCCCTGCTGATCATGGGTGCGGTCGCCTGCGCGCTGCAGCTCGTGGTGGGCTGGTCGTTCTTCCTCTACCAGGGGCGCCACCGCTACGGCAGCTTCGCCGAGGTGCGCGCCCTGCTCGGCGCGGTGCTCGTGGTGACCGCGGTCGTGGGCATCCCGGTGGCCCTGTTCGGCACCGCGCTGCAGATTCCCCGCAGCACGGTGTTCATCGCCCTGCCAATCGCCTTCGTGCTGATGGGCGGGGTGCGCTACGTGCGCCGACTGCTGCTGGAGCGATCGCTCGCCCCCGACGAGAGCGCCGCCCCGGCGCTCGTGTTCGGCGCCGGATACCTCGGTGCGGAAATCGTGCGCCACATGAAGACCGACCGTCAATCGAAGTACCGGCCCGTCGGCCTCATCGACGACGACCCGCTCAAACGCAACGTGTGGTTCGACGGCGTACGGGTGCTGGGAACGCTCGACTCGCTGCCCGCCGTCGCGGCGGCCACTGGAGCGACCACCCTCGTCGTGACCATCGCCCATGCCGACGCGACGTTGATGCGCGCCATCGCCGATGCCGCCCGGGTCGCGGGGCTGAGGGTGCTGGTGCTGCCGCCCTGGGAAGACCTGCTTCAGGGCAGGTCCGGCCTCACCGACCTGCGCGACATCTCGATCGAAGACCTGATGGGGAGAGCCCCCCTCGACACCGACGTGGAATCGGTCGCCGGATACCTGCGCGGCAAGCGCGTGCTGGTGACCGGCGCGGGCGGATCCATCGGCTCCGAGCTGTGCCGGCAGATCTTCCGCTTCGCACCGAGCGAACTGATCATGCTCGACCGCGACGAGACCGGACTGCAAACCTCGCAGATCTCCATCCGGGGGCACGGCCTGCTTGACACCAAAGACGTCGTGCTCGCCGATATCCGCGACGTGGACGCCATTCGCGCGGTCTTCGAGGAGCGCCGGCCCGAGGTGGTCTTTCATGCGGCCGCGCTCAAACACCTGCCGATGCTCGAGCAGTACCCCGACGAGGCGTGGAAGACCAACGTGATCGGCACCCTCAACGTGCTGCAGGCATCCGCCGCCGTCGGCGTGACGACGTTCGTGAACATCTCCACCGACAAGGCCGCGCGTCCCACGAGCGTGCTCGGACACTCGAAGGGGCTCGCGGAACACCTGACGGCTTGGGCGGCGCGGGCCACGGGTGAGACCTACCTCTCGGTTCGGTTCGGCAACGTGATCGGCAGCCGCGGCTCCATGCTTCCCACCTTCACCGCGTTGATCGAGGCGGGCGGACCGCTCACGATCACCGACCCCGAGGTGACGCGTTTCTTCATGACCATCCCGGAGGCCTGCCAGCTCGTCGTGCAGGCGGGCGGTATCGGACGGCCGGCCGAGGTGCTGATTCTTGACATGGGAGAACAGGTGAAGATTCTCGACGTGGCCCGCCGCATGATCGATCTGTCTGGCCAGGACGTGGAGATCGTCTACACCGGGCTGCGCCAGGGCGAAAAGCTGCACGAGGAACTCATGGGCGATGGCGAGCTCGACGAACGCCCACTGCACCCCAAGATTTCGCATGCGAAGGTCGCCCCCCTTGCCCCCGACCACCTCGACAAGTACGAGTGGGATGCCCGGTGGTCGCCCGACCGACACCGAGAGCGTGCCGCGTACGCCGAGGGCGGGTCGGACACCCAATGAGCGCAGAACGCATCTACCTGTCGGCGCCCGACGTGGGGGAGGTCGAACAGCACTACGTGCTCGCCGCCATGCGCTCGGGTTGGATCGCCCCGCTCGGCCCCGACGTCGACCGCTTCGAGGCCGAACTGGCGGCCCGGGTGGGCGTCGACCACGGGGTGGCGTTGAGCTCGGGCACGGCCGCCCTCCACCTGGCGCTGATCGCGCTCGGCGCCGGCCCCGGCACGGTTGTCGTGACCTCCACGCTGACCTTCGTGGCCACGGCCAACGCCATCGTCTACACGGGCGCCGAACCGTTCTTCGTGGACAGCGACCCCGCCACGGGCAACATGCACCCCGGTCTGCTGCGCGAGGCGCTGCGCGGGCTCACGGCGGCCGGCGAGCACGTGGCGGCCGTCCTGCCCGTCGACCTGCTCGGCAAGGCCGCGGACTACGGGGAGATCGGCCGGGTCGCGGCCGATTTCGACGTGCCGGTGCTCGCCGACGCCGCCGAGTCGCTCGGCGCCACCTACCGGGGGAGGGCCGTCGGATCGCTCGCCCGGGCATCCGTCGTGTCGTTCAACGGCAACAAGATCATGACCACCTCGGGCGGCGGCATGGTGCTCACCGACGACGGCGCGCTCGCCGCGCGGGCCCGCTTCCTGTCCACGCAGGCGCGGCTGCCCGTGACCCACTACGAACACTCCGAGGTGGGGTATAACTACCGCATGAGCAATCTGCTGGCGGCACTCGGCCGGGGCCAACTGACCCGGTTCGATGGCATGCTCGGCCGTCGGCGGCACATCCGTGAGACGTACCGGCGGCTGTTCGCGGGCCTGCCCGGGGTACAGATCTTCGGCGGCACCGATGACGCCGATGACAACTGCTGGCTCACCGCCGTGCTCGTTGACGCCGACGTGGCGGGGTGGTCGGCCGAGGAGCTGGGGGACGCGCTCCGCACCCTGAACATTGAGACCCGTCCGCTGTGGAAGCCCATGCACCTGCAGCCCGTGTACGCCGGGGCCCGCAGCCTGCTCACGGGCACCGCGCAACGCCTGTTTGAGACCGGCATCACCCTGCCCAGCGGCTCGGCGCTGCGGGGCGCCGAGCTGGAGCGGGTTGCCAGCGGCGTGCACGATTTCGTGAACGTGTACTCATGACGGGGGCGCCGCTCGGCTACCTGCCGGTGAAACGGATGCTCGACGTGGCAGCTTCCGGTCTCGGCCTCGTCGTGCTGTCGCCCGTGCTGCTGGCCGTCGCGGTGGCCGTGCGCGCGAACCTCGGCCGCCCGGTGCTCTTCGTGCAGAACCGGCCCGGCCTGCACGGGCGCATCTTTCGGCTGTATAAATTTCGCAGCATGATGCCCGCGTGCGACGAGCTGCTCGGCGACGAGGACCGGCTCACGCCCTTCGGCCGAAAGCTGCGCTCGACGAGCCTCGACGAACTGCCCACGCTCGTGAACGTGTTGCGGGGCGACATGAGCCTCGTCGGCCCCCGGCCGCTGCTCGTGAGCTACCTCGCCCGCTACTCGCCCGAGCAGGCGCGCCGCCATGAGGTTCGGCCGGGGGTGACCGGGCTCGTGCAGGTGGGCGGACGCAACGCCCTGAGTTGGGCCGACAAGTTCGCCCTCGATGTGGAGTACGTGGAGCACTGCAGCTTCGGACTCGATGTGCGCATCCTCGCGCGTACCCTGCGCGCCGTGATTCGGCGTGAGGGGATCACCTCGGCAGGTCATCCGACCGCGCTCGAGTTTCAGGGCGGATCGACGAAGGGTGCGCAGCCATGAGTACGGAACTGATTGTGGTTGGAGCCGGCGGGTTCGGCCGGCAGACCCTCGACGTGGTGGAGGCGCTCAATCACGCCGCGGGCAGCCCGGTTTTCGACCTCCTCGGCGTGGTCGACACCAACCCGAGCGACCTCAACCGGGAGCGCCTCGAGCACCGCGGCGTGCCCCATCTCGGCACCGTGGCCGAGTGGCTGGCCTACGACTACCACGCGCTGTACCTGATCGGCATCGGCGATCCCGTGGCCCGCCAGCGGGTCGACCGGTTATTTGTGGCGGCCGGCATGGTGGCCGCCACAGCGGTGCATCCGTCGGCGTGGATCGGTTCCCAAGCCGCGATCGGCGACGGCACCGTGGTGTGTGGCGGCGTGCAGGTATCGACGAACGTTCACCTCGGCCGGCACGTTCACCTCAACCCGCACGCGGCCGTCGGGCACGACGCCGTGCTGCACGACTTCGTGTCGGTGAACCCCGCCGCGATCGTGTCCGGTGAGGTGGAGGTGGGCGAGCGCAGCATGATCGGCGCCGGCGCCGTCATTCTGCAGGGTCTCTCCGTGGGTTCCGGCGCCGTGGTGGGCGCGAGCGCCTGCGTGGTGCGCAACGTCGCCGGGGACACGGTGGTGAAGGGGGTCCCGGCCCGATGACCGCGCCCAGGCTGCGCATCCTGATCATCACGCAGTGGTTCGACCCGGAACCCATGTTCAAGGGCCTCCTGTTCGCCCAGGAGCTGCAGGGGCTGGGGCACGACGTGCGGGTGCTGACCGGGTTTCCCAACTACCCGGACGGACACGTGTACCCGGGCTATCGCATCCGCCTGTTCCAGCACGAGGTGATGGGCGGCATACCCGTGCTGCGCGTACCGCTGTACCCGAGCCACGACCACTCGGCGGTGCGGCGGGTGCTCAACTACGTGAGCTTCGCGGTGTCGGCGACCGTGGCCGCGCTGCTCATGCGGCGGCCGGATGTGGCGTACGTGTACCACCCGCCGGCGACCGTCGGGCTGCCGGCCATGATGCTCAAGGCGCTGAAGGGCGTGCCCTACGTATACGACGTGCAGGACCTGTGGCCCGACACCCTCGCCGCCACCGGGATGCTCACGAACCCGCGGGCCCTGCGCATCGTGAACCGGGTGATGGATCGCATCTACCGCGGCGCCGCGCGCATCGTGGTGCTCTCCGACGGGTTTCGGGACATTCTGGTGCGGCGCTCGGTGCCGGGCCGGCGCATCGCGGTGATCCCGAACTGGGCCGATGAGAAGCAGATCGACCTCAGTCCGCGCGACGGGGATCGGGCGGCGGAACTCGGCTTCGACAACACGTTCACCGTCACCTTCGCCGGCACGATGGGCCCGGTGCAGGCCCTCGAAACGGTGCTGCAGGCCGCGGACGAGCTTCGAGACGAAACCCGACTGCGTTTTCTGTTGGTGGGCGGGGGAATGGAAGTTGAGCATCTGAAGGCCGAGGCTCAGCGCCGAGGTCTTGACAATGTGATGTTCATGCCGCGCCGGCATGTCTCGGAGATCGGCGAGATCCTGCTGCTCTCCGACGCGCTGCTCGTGCACCTCAGCGATGATCCGCTGTTTTCGATCACCGTGCCGTCCAAGACCCAGGCCTATCTGATGGCCGGGCGTCCCATTCTGATGGGGGTGCGCGGTGACGCGGCGCGCATCGTGTGCGACGCCGGCGCGGGGCTCGTGTTCGAGCCGGAGAACGCCACGCAGCTGGTCAACGCCGTGCGCACACTGATGGCCCTCACCGCACCCGAACGCGGGGGCATGGGTCTGGCCGGACAGGCCTACTATCGACAGCACATGTCGCTGCAGAGCGGTGCGCGGCGCTTCAGCGAGGTGCTGCAGGCCGCGAGCCGCCTCACCAGATCCAGCACCAGGGCCAGCATCCTGGCCGCGCGAGAATCGAAGCGGAGAGTGCACCATGCCTGACAGCTACGCCGGAAAACGCATCCTGATCACGGGCGGCACCGGGTCGTTCGGTCATACCGTCACCAGCCAGCTGCTGGCGCGCGACGTGGCCGAGGTGCGCGTCTTCAGCCGAGACGAAGCCAAACAAGACCTGATGCGCAGTGAGATCGCCGACTCCCGGGTGCGGTTCTACCTCGGTGATGTGCGGGATTTCTCCAGTGTGGAGCGCGCGACCACCGATGTGGACTTCGTCTTTCATGCCGCGGCGCTCAAGCAGGTGCCGTCGTGCGAATTCTTTCCGATGGAGGCCGTGCGCACCAACATCGTGGGCAGCGAGAACGTCGTGCGGGCGGCGGAGGTCTGCGGCGTTTCATCGCTCGTGTGCCTCAGCACCGACAAGGCCGTCTACCCGGTCAACGCGATGGGCATGACCAAGGCCATGATGGAAAAGGTCGCCCGTTCGCACGGCCTCAACAACCCCAACGCCGAGACGATTGTGTCGTGTGTGCGCTACGGCAATGTGATGTATTCCCGCGGGTCGGTCATCCCCCTGTTCATTCGCCAGCTGCAGGCCGGCCACCACCTCACGGTGACGAACCCGGGCATGACCCGGTTCATGATGAGCCTCGCGGACTCCGTCGACCTGGTGGAGTTCGCGTTCCACAACGCGCGCCAGGGCGACCTGTTCATTCGCAAGGCGAAAGCCTGCACCGTGGGCGACCTCGCCCAGGCGGTGATCAACCTGTTCCACTCTCCCGCCCTCATCGACGTGATCGGCACCCGCCACGCCGAGAAGGTCTCCGAGGCGCTCGCCAGCCGCGAGGAACTCGCCCGCGCCCAAGACCTCGGCGACTACTTTCGCATCCGCGCCGACAACCGAGACCTGAACTACAGCGTGTATGTCGAAGAAGGCAACCTCACCCAGGCGCAGTTCGAGGACTACGACTCGCACACCGTGGAGCAAATGAGTGTGACCGAGATCGAACGGCTGCTGCTGACCCTCCCCGAGGTGCGGGCCGAGCTTGCCGCCGCCGGCTTGCCGGCCGAGCGCGGGGAGATCGAACTGTGAACGGTACCGCCGATCGGGTGGCCATCACCGGCGCCCACGGTTTCCTCGGCTGGCACACGCGGGCGGCCCTGCAGGAACTCGGCACACGCTGGAGCGTGCTGCCCGTGGGCGGAGGCTTCGACGCGTCGGCCGCGGCGGCGGCCGTGGGCGGTGCGACCCGGCTGATCCACCTCGCCGGCGTCAACCGCGGCTCCGAAGACGACGTGGCCGCGGGCAACGTGCTCTTCGCCCGGCAGACGGCCGATGCGCTGCTGCGGGCCGACAACCCGCCATCCGTCGTGGTCTTCGCCAACTCCACCCAGTCCGGCAACGGGAGCGTGTACGGAGAGGCCAAGGCGCGTGCCGCGGAGGTGCTCACCCTCGCCGCCGAACACGTGGGCGCGCGATTCGAGAACCGGCACCTGCCCAACCTGTTCGGCGAGCACGGTCGACCGCACTACAACTCGGTCACGGCCACGTTCTGCCACCAGCTCGTGCACGGACTCACCCCCGTCGTGCAGCAGGACCGCGACCTCGCGCTGCTGCACGCCCAGCACGCCGCCGACCTGCTGATCGGCACGATCACCACCGAGACAGCCAGGGCGCGGCAGGTGCACGAGACCGTGCGCGGCCTGCTCGGTCGCCTGAACGACATGGCCGCGGTGTACCTGACCGGCGATATCCCCGACCTCGCCGACCCGTTCCACCGCGACCTGTTCAACACGTACCGCTCGTACACCGTGGGGCTGCAGACCCCCGTTGTGCATGCCCGACGAACGGATGACCGCGGCTCCTTCACCGAGATCGTGCGCACCCACGGCGGCCCCGGCCAACACTCCTTCTCCACGACCGTTCCGGGAATCAGCCGCGGCGACCACTTTCACCGGCGCAAGGTGGAGCGTTTCACCGTGCTCTACGGTGACGCGGTGATCGCCCTGCGGCAGCTGTTCACGGACCAGGTCGTCGACTTCGCCGTGTCGGGCGACGACCCGGTGAGTGTTGACATGCCCACCATGTGGGCGCATAAGATCACGAACACCGGAGCGGATGTGCTCTTCACCTCGTTCTGGACCAATGAACCCTTCGATGCCCAACGTCCCGACACGATTGCGGAAGCGGTGCAGCCATGACCGAGCGGAGCCCGACGCACCGCCTCAAGATCGTGACGGTCGTGGGAACGCGACCGGAGATCATCCGCTTGTCGGCCACGATCAAACGCCTCGACGCGCACACCGAGCACGTGCTCGTGCACACCGGCCAGAACTACGACTACGAGCTCAACGAGGTCTTCTTCGACGACCTCGGGCTGCGGCGACCCGACCATTTTCTCGAGGCGGACACGAGCTCGCTCGGTGCGGTGCTCGGCTCGATCCTGCTGAAGACCGAAATGGTGCTCGTCCGGGAGAAGCCCGACGCGCTCCTCGTGCTCGGCGATACGAACAGCTGCATCGCGGCGCTGATGGCGCGGCGCATGAAGATCCCCGTGTTCCACATGGAGGCCGGCAACCGGTGCTTCGATGAGAACGTGCCCGAAGAGGTGAACCGTCGCCTCGTGGACCACGTGGCGGACTACAACCTCGTGTACACCGAGCACGCCAGGCGTAACCTGCTGGCCGAGGGGATACATCCGTCGCGGATCATGCTCACCGGATCCCCCATGCGGGAGGTGCTCGCGGGCAACGCGGCGCAGATCGCGGCAAGCGACGTGCTCACCCGGCTGAAGCTCGTGCCCGGCGGGTACTTCGTGGTGAGCCTGCACCGCGAGGAGAACGTCGATGACCCCGAGCGTCTTGCCTCGGTGCTCGCCGCACTCACCCGGTTGGCGGAGGCGTACGCGCTGCCGGTGCTCATGTCGACGCACCCGCGCACCCGCGCCCGCCTGCTTGGCCAGCCCGCCGACGCCGCGAACGGGCTCACCCTCCACCCGCCCTTCGGGTTCAACGACTACGTCTCGCTGCAGCAGAAGTCGCGGCTGGTGCTCTCGGACAGCGGAACGATCAGCGAGGAATCCCTCATCCTCGGATTCCCGGCGGTCACCCTGCGCGACGCGATCGAACGCCCGGAGGCGCTCGACGCCGGCGGCATGCTCACCGTGGGCGTGACAACGGATGCCGTCGTCGACGGCGTGCGCATCGCCCTGGCGGAGTTCGACGCCGACGGCCCGTCTGCCGCGCCCGCGGAGTACGACGTGACCGACACCTCGAGGCGAGTGCTCGCGTTTCTCCGCTCCACCGTGCACGGCCACCACGAACGGGCCGGAATCCGGCTGGCGGCCACCGAGCGGTAAGTCGGGGGCCGAGTGCCGGATCAGTCGGCGGGACGGGGAACGTCATCGCCCGGCACGACCGCCTCGGGAAGGCCCTCGTCCGGCACGACCTCGGTCGTCAGGCTCTCGGTCGGCACGACCTGGGCGGGCAGTATCTCGTGCGGCAGAACCTCGGTGGTCAGGTTCTCGTCCGGCACGACCTCGGTCGTCAGGCTCTCGGTGGGCACGGCCTGGGCGGGCAGTATCTCGTGCGGCAGAACCTCGGTGGTCAGGTCCTCGTTCGGCATGACCTCGGTGGTCAGGCTCTCGGTGGGCACGGCCTGGGTGGGCAGTATCTCGTGCGGCAGGCTCTCGGTCGGCATACCCTCGCGGGGGAGACCCTCGTGGGGAGCAACGTCGCGGGTCGGAGCGTCGCCGGCCGGGTCTGTCGACGGTTCGGTAGCGCGCCCGACTGCACGCACGGGCTCGAAGACCAGGGGCATGCACGAGAACAGGGCGAGCACCAGCCAGCCGGCGGGGGACAGCTCCCAGTGGCCGGAGAGGTAGAGCGGCGCGCCCGAGAGCAGAAACGTGCCGACCAGCAGTGGCCGCAGCCGAACGGAATGTGCCCAGCGCGTCGAGATGAGCGATGACACGATCACGCCGATGAACAGCACGACGCCGACCAGCCCGAGTCCGGTTCCGAGCTCAAGGATCACATCGTGCGCGCCGATGCCCGACGCGTTCACGGCCCGGAATCCGCCGGCCCCGGCGCCCACGAGCAGGTGTTCGCCGAAGACCTGCCGGGCCTCGGGCCAGAGCGTGAGGCGCCCCGCCAGATCGCCGGTGGCCCGGGCCGCGGAGCCGGCATCCGTGGCCCGCAGCAGGGTATCGGCGACACCCGTGGCGATGGCGGCCGCCGACACCGCGACGGCGCCCCACACCACTCGCACGAGCAGCGGCGGGGCGATGCGGTAGAGCACGATCCAGCTGGCCATCAGTCCCACGGCCAGCAGGGCACCGCGGGTTTCGCTGTACCACACGGCGACGCCGAGGGGCGCGGCGCAGACGATGAGCCATGCCCGGTACGACCGACGCTCGGATGCCTGCCACAGCAACACGATCACCGCCAGCCCGGCGGTCAGCGCGTATGCGACGTAGTTGATGTTGACGCCCGCATACACGATGCGGTCGAACGACAGCTCGGCCCGGAAGCCGGCGGACGGGTTCTGCCGAAAGATCAGCACCGCGGCGTACACGCAACCGGCGAGGTAACCCCAGCCCACGATCTGCAGGCCTCGGCGTGTGGTCACCGCGGTGCGCACGGCGAGAAAAACCGCGACCACCGCCAACTGGTTCTGAATGGACAGACCGGTCACCGTGCGGTCCAGCGCCCACGCCTGCGAGAGCACGTACCAGAGGGTGAGGGCGATCGCGAAGAGGTTGGGGGCATCCATTTTAATGTGCAGCAGGCGCGTGAACAGCACCAGCACACAGACGAACGCCCCGTTGCGAAAAACCACGTCCGGGCTGCCGGCGGCAAAGAAGGCCACCCCCGCCAGGGCGATCGAGCGCCACTCGGCGAGCAGGCCTGAGCGGTGGGCGTCCCGATGAGGGATGCCCACCGGGCGAGCTCGCGCGCTCATGATCGTCACAACGGATGCCCAACCCCTCCATGCACTCGGTAAGGCTTGGCAGCACCCTACGTCGCTCCGGTCTCTCGCGTAAGGCCCGCCGCCGAAGTTGTCTTCGCTGGTCGGGTCGCGCCTCGCTGGTCGAGGCGCGACCCCCCCCGCTGGTCGAGGCGCGACGAAGGAGCGATCGAGACCACGCACGCCGACCTCAGCTCCGATGAGCATCTCACCGGGCCTCGATCGCTCGTACCTCGCGCCTCGACCAGCGGGGGGCCGGGCCTCGACCGGCGGGGGCTAGGCCTCGATCGCTCGTACCTCGCGCCTCGACCAGCGGGGGCTAGGCCTCGATCGCTCGTACCTCGTACCTCGCGCCTCGACCAGCGGGGGGCCGGGCCTCGACCCGCGGTGGGTCGGTGGGGACTGCGGAATTGGCCCTGCCGATCTGCGCACTTTCGTGGCACCATCTCAGTGATCAGTCCGGCACGCCGGCGCGATCCGAGCCCCCGTTGGAGGAATGTCAGTGGCCAGACCGCGCATCGTGCAGCACTCCTTCGGTACGGTCGGGTCGGGTGGCCCGATCGGAACCCTCACTCGCGTGCTGGCCTCCGGCCTCGGCGACAGCTTCGAATTTCGCCACGTGGCGCAGCCGGGCGCCGCCGGCGGAATCAACCTGCGCCTGCTGAGCAGCATGGCGCGGCAGATGCGCGAGTTCCACCCGCAGCTGGCGCACATCCGAGGTCTCGGAAACGAGGGATTCCACGGTGTACTCGCCGCGCGCCTCGCCGGCGTGCCGACGATTCTGGTGTCGGTGCACGGCTCGGTTCGCGACCTCGTGCACGGGCCCGTCGGGCTGCGGCGCTGGATCGTGGGGTGGGTGCTCGAGCCTCTGACCCTGCGCCTGGCCACGCACGTGGTCGTCGTCTGTGAGGACGCGCTGGCCAAACCCGTGCTGCGCCCGGTGCGCCGCAAGATCGTCGGTGTCGTGCCGAACGGCGTGGACCTTCCGGATGCCGGTCCCGCCGCGACAGCGACGGATGCCGGGGAGAGCGCGGATGCCGGTCCCGCCGCGACAGCGACGGATGCCGGGGAGAGCGCGGATGCCGGTCCCGCCGCGACGGCGTCGGATACGGGGGAGAGCGCGGACGCCGATCCTGCCGCGACATCGCGGGCAGGCCTGCGGGGGCAACTCGCCATCGGCGTCGACGACCTGGTACTCATCGTCGTGGGCCGGCTCGTGCTCGACAAGGGGTACCTCGATCTGCTCGACGCGCTCGATCGCCTGCCGCCGGGGGGTGCCGCCGTGCACGTGCTCGTCGTCGGCGACGGGCCGGATGCGGCTGTGATCCGCGAGCGGGCAGCATCCGTCTCGCGCGTGCACGTGCACCTGCTGGGCCGCCGGCTCGACGTTCCCGTGCTGCTGAGTGCCGCCGACGTGTTCGTGTTGCCGAGCCTGCACGAGAACATGTCCAACGCCCTGCTCGAGGCGATGGCCGCCGGACTGCCCGTGGTGGCCACGAGGGTGGGCGGCAGCACCGAGGTTGTGGGCCACGGGGGCGGTCTGCTCGTGCCGCCGCACGATCCGGCCGCGCTCGCCGCTGCCCTGCAGCAATTGTTCGATGACCCGGCGCTGCGGTCGCGCCTCGGCCGCGAGGCCCGCGCGGTGGTCGCGGCGCGCTACACGACGGCGCGCATGACGGCCAGGCTCACCGCGGTGTACACCGCGCTGCTGGGGCGCTCAGCGCCGGTGCAGAAGCCTCGAGACTCGGTCGCGCTCCTGGGGCGCTCAGCGCCGGTGCAGCAGCCTCGAGACTCGGTCGTGCTGCTGGGGTTCACCATCGACGATCGGCTGTTCGGTGAGATCGCCGAGCGCAGTTCCGTGTTGCCCACGCAGACCCACAACTTCGCCTGGAACCTGGTGCGCGCGCTGCGGTCGGCCGGACTGTCGGTGTCGCTGCTCTCGGCGCTGCCCGTTCCCAACTACCCGGAGTACCCGCAGATCGTCGTGCGTTCCCGGCGGATCGGCGCGCGGACCGCGAGTGGTGAGACCCTCGGCTTCGTGAACCTGCTCGTGCTCAAACACGTCACCCGCCTGTACTCCTGCCTCGTGCACGGCACCCGCTTCGTGCGGCGTCAGGCGCCGGCCGTGGTGGTGGTGCACGGCATTCACACGCCCTTCCTGCTCTTCGCCCGGCTGCTTCGCCGCACCCTCCCGGTGACGATCTGCCTCGTGATGACCGACCCGCCCGGAGTTGTGCGGTCGGTTGACGGCCCGGTCGCCCGGGTACTCAAAGGGCTCGACCGTCAGCTCGTGCGTCGCCTCGCGCAGGGCTTCGACGGGATCGTGGCGCTCACGCCGGCGCTCGCCGAGGACTTCGCGCCGGGCGTGCCCCGGCTCGTCGTGGAGGGTTTCGTCGACCCCGGCCTCCACGATGTGGTGCCGGCGCTCACCACGGGCACCGGGGAGATCCACGTGGCCTACGCCGGCGGCATCACCGCCGATTACGGCGTGGGCAACCTGGTGAACGCATTCCGTTCCCTCCCCGACCCGCGGCTGCGCCTCGACCTCTACGGCCGCGGCACCCTCGATGCCTGGGTGCGTGCCCGCTGCGACACGGATGCCCGCATCACCCACCACGGCGTGCTCGCCCACCGAGAGCTGATGCCGGCCCTGCGCGCCGCGCAGCTGCTCGTGAATCCCCGCCCCGCCGCCCAGGATTTCGTGAAGTACTCGTTTCCCTCGAAGCTGCTGGAATACCTGGCCCTCGGGGTTCCGGTGGTCACGACGCGTCTGGCCGGCATCCCCGACGACTATCTGCCGTACCTGCAGCTCACGGCGGACGACTCGGTGGCCGCCCTCGCCGACGCCATCGAGTCGACGCTGGGCGACCCGGAGGGCGCCGCCGAGCGGGCCGATCGTGCCCGCCGCTACGTGTTCGCGACGAAATCCACCGGGGTGGAGGGGCAGCGCATCGCCCGGTTCATCGCCGGTCTCGGTGGCGCGGCGGATGCGGCCACGCGCGCCA
>NZ_JPRS01000193.1 GCF_000738085.1 Cryobacterium sp. MLB-32 | reverse complement strand
CTGTCGCCGGTGCTCAGCCCCACAACAGTGAGCGCGGCATCTAGTGCACTGAAGAGATTCAGCGGCACAGGTTGTTGCGGTGGGAGCCAGTTTCCCGGGTCGGTGAAGACGACGACGTCGCCGTGTTCAATCGGGATCAGGTTGGGAACGAGTTCATTCACAATGATTCGATCATTGACCAGGAGCGTGTTCGCCATCGACGGTGAGGGGATGTAGAACGATCGCACGACAAAAGTTTTGAGAAGGGCTGAGATCAAGATCGCTATGACCACGATGATCACGAGGTCCCGCACGAACTTCAGTGCAGGAGACCCGACCCTGGTTCGGCCACGCGCAGAACGTGTGGCGTCCTCGACTGGAATCATTCAATGGTCCTAGGGCAGTGGCGAAAACTAATATCGACCGGCGGAAACGAGTGGGTCCGTCGAACAGAATTCGCGCAGTTTGCTCGTCACCGTCAGGGGAACCCTCTGCGAAAGCTGACCGAGGCGTCGTGTCTCGCAAGGATCGGATACTCGTTCGGGGCGATAGTGTCGAGGAAACGGCTGGCGGGAGGGGACGTAATGAGCGAAGCGATGCTGGCGCGTGATCTCCTACCGGCGCGGTACCGTGCGCTGCCCATAGTGCGCTTGTTCCTCCCCGCCTTCGATGCCGACGGTAATGCCCAGCGGTGGTCGTCCTATCTCGTTAATGGAACGGAATTGACCGGCTCCACCAGCTGGTTTGACGTTTGGGATCGGTATGTCGATCAGCTCGGCGCGTCTGCCAGTCCACCAGAGCCGTCCCGAGGGTTCGTTGACCCTGTGACGGCCCAGGCGATCAACGACGCACTGCAACAACTGGGACCGACCAATGTGCTGCACTGCCTGAGCTGGGCAGGATATGCGCCCCATGACCACTCAGGCATGTTGACCCGGAGGCTCGATGATGATTACGTTCCTTACGACCTCCCCGTCCGTGAATTCATTCAATCCAGTCCGGACGATCGCGTTCCAGAATTTGCGAATGATGACGAGGGGCGGTTTGCCTGGGGAACCTTCGTGTATCCCGATTCGGTGATCATTGCTGCGGATATCGGCATCTACCGCCATTTGCTCAACGACGTTCGCTTGGACACCGTTTCGATCGTGAATGCAAGAGATATTCTGCCCGTCAGCTCGGGCGATTAGCCGCGAAGACCTTTATAGATTCTTGATGCTCAGAGGCGGCCACGAGGGGCAGTTCTTTGGTGGCGGCAGAGAATCTGAATTGACCTGATCGGGTGCCACGCCGTACCTGTCCGTCCCGCCTCCCACCGATGCGCCTCGCACTGACCCTGTCGCCGTCCCGGTTATGGAACCTCTTGCGGGACGCCCCCAACTGACGAAGTGCCGAGCATCCCTCAGCTGCAACCTTCTATTTCTTCCTCTTTCGCGAAGCGAGTGGGCCGAAAAAGATTCCAGCGCCTATGGCGACGGCCACGCCAATGATGATTGCGATGTCGATGAGTCTTCCCCCGGTAGATTCCATTGATCTAAACCTGCCACGCAGGATTAGGTCGAGCGTAGCGCTACGTCCGTGCACGCGAATGTCGATTGCCGGTCCGAGCAGGTACCTCGTAGCCGGGCGAGGTAGCGCCCGTAAGCGGAACGGTCTGCGGACAGCGACGGCTCCACCCCAATGGTCTCGGCACTGGCGGTCGAAAACGCCAACGAGTCCGGTGGGCCGTGCCGATAGATATGACGTCTTCCGGGGGCAGGCCCATGTCGATACTGTGATGGACGTTCGGTGCTTTCTGAGAAACCTGAACCGAGCTGGGAGGCTACAGATGTTTCGCACAAAGTACTGTGCGCTGACCTCAGCCCTAGCTCGGACCAGCCACCAGAAACGACAGCGGAGACACCGCCTGCTTGAACGCAACGGTCACGGTGCACGATGAATAACGTCACCAAGAAACATTTCAGTAGACGCGGCCTGCATCTCCTCTGGACGCTGCCACTGGCTTTCGTGCCCGGATACATGGCGGCTTCACTGGCGCGATTTGGGCGATGCGGGTTCGACCGGTGTCTTGGCGATCCTGGAGGATTTGCGTCACCGAGTGCGTCAGAGGGTGTCAGGGCCGCAATCATTGCCGGGGTCTTCATATTCGCGGCCCTAGCGCTCACGCCCTGGCTGCGTCCGATCTGGCTTCGACTTATTGTCAGCCTCATGCTCTCGGTGCTCGTGGCTGTCTGGTGGATTTGGGGAATCCTCTATACGAGATGACTCATTTGAGGAGACAGCCGGGGCGATGACGGCGGTGCTGGCTTCGACGATCATCTTCGCCGCGGCTAGGGCGGCCATCGGTTGGCCCCACGACCGCACAGGTCCGCTCATCTTCGAAAACACATGGCACACGAAATCGCAACGCGCCCGCCCGCAAGCGGAACCTCACACGGGATGTTTCTCGTGCGCTCGGCACGAGAACCTGGTCAAGCGTCGCGAGTCATCATGCTTGCCGGACAAACCACAAAGCTGCCGTGACGATTGGGACGGCTGTTAGGACGGACGCGGCCGCGAGCTGAAGTGCTCTCTTCCTCGCTTTCGCTGGTTTCCAGCGTCCGAAAAGGCCCCATGACAGCGCAACTATGAACGTGAGAAACGTCACTAACGGGAGCACCTCTCGCGCTTGCACCGCAAGGAGTATGCGTGGTGTGAGCTCCGTGGCGGGAGTGTTGTCAAAGAAAATGACCGATCCGAGAAAGACTGTGAATAGAAGGAACCCTAGCCCGACTATCGAAGTGACCACTCCCCACGGGGCGCAGATCCGCCGCCTGCTTTGTGAAAATCGCAGTGAGGTGAATACGA
>NZ_JPRS01000192.1 GCF_000738085.1 Cryobacterium sp. MLB-32 | reverse complement strand
TTCAAAAAACTAAATGCCAGTTTAGCATGACAGGAGTCGCCAGCCGCCGAGGCGGATCACAGGCGCACATGCAACACTAAGGTGTGACCGTAAGCGACTCTAGCGCGTCTGTCGTCATCGTTGGCGCAGGCCAGGCAGGCCTCTCGGTGGCATACTACCTGCGCACCATGAATTTGGCTCCTGGCCGGGATTTTGTCATATTCGACCGCGGGCAGGGCCCCGGTGGGGCCTGGCAACATCGCTGGGAATCGCTCCGGCTGGGAACGGCGCACCGCGTGAACAATCTTCCCGGAATGCCCGAAATGGGGATCAGTTTCGACACGGCGGATCACTCTCGACCGGCCAGGGACGTCGTTGCGGAGTACTACCGCCGCTACGAAGAGCACTACGGACTTGCCGTGGTCCGGCCCGTCGCGGTCACGGGCGTGACAGACCACGGCGATCGCCTCGTGGTGTCGACCTCTTCGGACGCCTACGGCGACCGCACCACGAGTACGCGTGTGCTCGTGAACGCCACGGGAACCTGGGGCGCCCCATTCATCCCGCACTACCCGGGATCAGAAACGTTCCGGGGCCGCCAGGTGCACACGGCCAATTACGTGTCCGTCGACGAATTCGCCGGCCAGCGTGTGATCGTGGTGGGCGGGGGAACATCGGCGATCGGCTTTCTGCTCGAGCTCGACGGGGTTGCGGCGAGCCTCACGTGGGCCGCGCGGCGCCCGATCGACTGGGTGCACTCGGAGAATCTTGACCTCGAAGGCGCCGTCGCCGCCGTGGCCATGCAGAACGAGGCGGCCCGGGCAGGCCGGGCCCTGCCGAGTATCGTGAGCGGAACCGGGGTTCCGGTGACCCAACGGATTCAGGCGGGAATCGACCGAGGGCTGCTCATAGCCCGGCCGATGTTCGCTTCCGTCGAGCCCGAGGGCGTGCGCTGGTCCGACGGCACGTTCAGCCCGGCCGACGCGATCATCTGGGCAACGGGATTCCGTCCGGAGCTCCGCCACCTGTCGCCGCTCAAGTTGCGGGCCAAAGCGGGTGGGTATTCGGTCGAGGCCGGGGCATCCGCCGTCGATCCGCGCATATTCTTCGCCGGCTACGGCCCGCAGGCGAGCACCATTGGTGCTAACCGCGCCGGTCGGGTCATCGCCCGCCAGATCGCCGCCCGGCTCGCGGAGCCCGCCGAACGCCCCTCCGCCTAGGTCTTTCCGCACCCCTCTCGGGAGCGGTCGGTTACTTGCGCTTGCGGCGACGGGATGCCGAGGGCCGCGACTGCGTGGCGCCCGTCACGATGGGCGTCGACCGCGTAGCGGCTTCGCCGGTCGCGGGAGCGAGCGGTTTGCGTGGCACCGGTTTGCGCTGTATCTGGCCGGTGCGCACGGGCTCGCCACGGCGATCCTGGCCGGGGATGGGGCGGGAGCGACGCCCGTAGATGAGCTCGGAGGAGTCGAGCAGCCACGGCACGAGCGCAATCGTCACGCCATGTACCATCATGAGCTTTTGGCGCAGGCGGCGGGCCTTGTGGTTGTGCAGGAGGCCCTCCCACCAGTGGCCCACGATGTAGATCGGCGTGTACACGGTGACGACCTCGGAGCCGTGGTCATCGCGGCGTCCGCGGATGTAGCTGATCAGCGGCCAGCTGATGTCGCGATACGGCGAGGCGACGATGCGCAACGGCACCTGGATGTTCTGTTTGACCCAGGCGCGCTTGAGGATTTTGGTCTCGGCGTCGTCGATCGACACGTGCACGGCCTCGAGGGACTCGTGGCGCGCAGCGATCGCGTAGTCCAGGGCCTTCAGCACGGGCTTCTGCATCTTGCCCACCAGCACGATGGCGTGGTCGCCGCTTGAGCCGAAGGTGGTGATCGGGTCGACCTCGATCTCCTTGGCGACGTCTCGGTAATACCTGTTGACGCCCATCATGAGTGCAAAGAGTACCGGCATGAGCACGAACACCAGCCACGCGCCATGGGTGAACTTGGTGACGGTGACGACCACGAGCACGACACCGGTCAGGGCGGCACCGAAACCGTTGATCGACAGGCTCCAGATGATGGATCCGCGGTGCGGCGGGTTGGTCTTGAGCAGGTTGAGCCAGTGCTTGACCATGCCGGTCTGCCCGAGGGTGAACGAGACGAAAACGCCGATGATGTAGAGCTGGATCAACAGGGTGAGGTTGGCGCGGTAGACGATCATGATCAGGCACGCGGCCAGTGCGAGGAGTACGACGCCGTTCGAGTAGATCAGGCGGTCGCCGCGGGTGCTGAGCGACTTCGGCGCGTAGGAGTCGCGGGCCAGCACGGAGCCAAGCAGCGGGAAACCATTGAAGGCGGTGTTGGCCGCGAGCAGCAAAACCGCTGCGGTTGCAGCCTGCAACACGAAGAACATGATCGAGGAATTACCGAACGTCGCCGCCGCGACCTGCGCGATGAGGCTTCGTTGCGGAGCCGTTGCGCAATCCGCCCAGCCGATTAGGTCGCAGGGATTCTCTGAGTAGTGCACGTTGGAGATCAGCGCGACGGTCGTGAGGCCGACGAACAGCACGATGGCGATGCCACCCATGAGCGTCAGGGTGGTCTGGGCGTTCTTTACCTTGGGGTGCTTGAACGCGGGAACGCCGTTGGCGATCGCCTCGACTCCGGTGAGCGCGCTGCATCCGCTGGCAAAGGAACGCAGCAGCAGGAGGATGAAGGCCGCCTGAGCCAGGTCGTGGCCCTCCACGCCGAAACCGGCCGATTCGGCCACGGGCGGATCGCCCATGATCGTGCGCACGAGGCCGACCACGATCATGAACAGCACGCTCGCCACGAACAGGTACGTAGGAATAGCGAATGCTTTGCTCGACTCGCGTACACCGCGCAGGTTGACCGCGGCGAGCAGAATGATGAACACCACGGCCATTTCAACCCGGAACGGATCCAGTGCGGGGATGGCAGAGATGATGTTGTCCACGCCGCTGGCGACCGAGACGACCACGGTCATCACGTAGTCGACGAGCAGGGCGGATGCGACGATGAGGCCGGCCTTTTCGCCCAGGTTGCGGTGCGCCACTTCGTAGTCTCCGCCGCCGGAGGGGTACGCCTTGATGAGCTGGCGGTAGGACGCAACGACGACGATGAGCAGGATCACGACGACCGCCGCGACCCAGGGCGCGAAGCTCAGAAAGGCGAGCCCGCCGAGGGTGAGGATCATCAGGAGCTCCTGCGGAGCGTAGGCCACGCTGGACAGCGGGTCGCTCGCAAAGATCGGCAGGGCCAGGTGCTTGGGAAGCAGTTGGCCTTCCAAATGCTCGGTCGGGAGCGGATCACCGATGATCCACCTCTTGGGTGATCGGCTTTCCGGTACTGGGGCGCTTGCCTCGGGTGTCACGAGGGATGACACTACACCTAAGAAGCCCCGTGTCAAATAGAGCGCGTCGCGAGGGGGCTCACGAAGGCTGAGCGGCCGTGATGACGCGCCAAAGGGACGTGCGCAAATCCGTGAGTTCGCTGAGGCTCATGCCCAACTTGTCAACGACGCGTGGGGGTATCGTCTCGGCCTCGGCGCGGAGGGCGATTCCCCTGTCGGTAAGCGAAATATCCAGCTGCCGTTCGTCTGAAATACTGCGGTGCCGGGCGACGAGACCGGTCGCTTCGAGGCGCTTGAGCAGGGGGGAGAGCGTGGCGGGTTCGAGGCGCAGTTCCTCGCTCAGATTCTTGACGGAGCGGGGGCTTCGCTCCCACAGGGCAAGCATCGCGAGGTACTGGGGGTGCGTGAGGCCGTACGGCTCGAGAATGGGCCGGTAGAGCGAGATGACGCTGCGCGACGCGATGGCGAGGGCGAAACAGACCTGATTCTCGAGTCGCAGGAGGTCGTTGTCGTTGTTGTTGGCGATCGTCATAATGCGTTCCGTTCGTTTTCGTACTCACTCAATTTAGTTAGTATACTAACGAATATGGAGCGAAACAGAGCGCAGCGTCACGCGGGCCGCGGTAAGTGGGCGGCCTGGATCAATCGCACCCTCCTTCCCTGGATCGGTCCGCCGCCGGTGGGCCCCTACCCGGTGATTGTCGAAGCGGAGGTGGCCGAGCGCAAGGCGCACTCCGTCTGCCCTATTTGCGGTGCGCTGATGAGCCTGCACGAGGTCGATCGTTCGGGTGAGCGCACCCAGATCCACCACCCCACGCCCGAGCAGGTCGCGGAGCGTTCCGCCGGGCTCTGAGCGGTTCCTGCCCTGAGCTGTTCCTGATTCGAGCCGTTCCTGAATCGAGCCGTTCCTGCTCTGGGACCGTCCTGCTCTGGCCTTCCGCCACGAGCGTGGCGGCACGCCGTCCCGGGCTAATCCCCGAGCGAGGCGAGAACTCTCGCCCGCACGTCAGCGAGCTGCGTTCGCAGGTCCGAGACGATGCCGGCGGGTAGCGTCGAGCGGTACGCCTGCGTGCGCAGGTCGGTGCGGAGCTGCTGGCGGAACTCACTGAGCACCATGTCGGCCTCGTGCAGGGCCAGATTGGACGCCACGTGCGCGCTGGAAGTCGAATCCACGCCGGCGGCGGCGGTCGGCCCGTTGGGGGCAGAGTCGGTTCGGGCCTGCCGCGCCGCCGACGCGAGGTCGGCGCGGAGGCTCTTCATCGCGGCGTTCACGCCGGAGCGCACCTCGGTGGCCAGGCGGCGCACGGAATCGGTCACCCCGTCTTCAATGGCGCCGAGCTCGCTCTCGCGGGCGGCCAGCTCGGCGAGGCCGGCGGGGGTGATCTCGTAGACGGTCTTGCGTCCGTCGGCGGCCTTCGTCACGAGCCCCTCTTCCTCGAGCTTGGCCAGGCGGGGGTAGATGGTTCCCGCGCTCGGGCTGTACGTTCCTCCGAAGCGCTCGCTCAGTGCCTGGATCAGTTCGTACCCGTGCTGCGGCCGCTCGGCAAGCAGGCTCAGCAGGTAGAGGCGCAGGCTGCCATGTGCGAAGACGGGGGTCATGAGGATGCCTCGGCGGCCGCGCCCGCCGCATCCGTCGTGTCGGGTGCGGGTGTCCCGGCGCGGCGCACGACCGAAATGTCGCCCGAGACTGAATTGGCGCGCAGCTCTACCCACGTGCCGTCGAGGGCGCCGCTTGAGCCGTCATACGCCTTGCCGAGGCTGCTGCGCACGGTCTGGTCGTCCAGCTGCAGCGTTCCGGACAGGGTGTTGAGGTGGTATCTGGCGGCCACGTCGGTGCCGAGGCGCACGGTCAGGTTGCCGCTGACCGTGTTCGTGGTGATCTCGTCCGGCACGCCGTCCAGGTCGAGGAAGACGTTGCTCGTGACGCCGTCGAGGGTGAAGCGACGGATGTGACCGCTCGCGGTGATCTCGCCGGAGACGGTGTGCACGGTGGCCGTTCCCGTGTGATTGCGCACGGAGACTTCACCGTTGACCGCATTGATGTCGAGGTCGCCCTCGCCGGCGTCGACGACGATGTCACCCGAGATGGTGCTGAGCTTCGCGTCGTTGTGCAGGCCGGACACGAGGGCGGAGGCGGAGACGACGCCGAAGCGCATGGCCACGTCGCGGGGAACGAGGATGCTCACCTCGGCCTTGGCGGTCTCCCGGAAGGACGAGAAGACGTCGATGAAGTTGTCCCAGCGCAGCTGGGGGTGGTCGATATCCAGGGCGTCCCCGTTCATCGAAATCTTGAGGTCTTTACCGCTGACGCCGTGCACTTCGATGCGTGCGCCGGGTTCATCGTGGCCGATCACATCGACCGTGCCGCCGATCAGGCTGACCTTGAGCCGGCGTACGAGGGCGATGTCGATGATCTTGGTCTGCCCGGGGGTGACGAGCCATTTTTCCAGGGACACCGTGGGTCCTTTCCTCAGCGGGATATCGCGATATATCGCGTCTATTGAACAACACGTTATATCGCGTTCCCGGTTCACGCAAGAGGGTCGGCACGGAAAATAGTCACCAAAAACGATCAGCACCGGACAGTCGAGATCAGTACCAGAAGATATCGAGCCACTCGGGGTGATGCGCATG
>NZ_JPRS01000191.1 GCF_000738085.1 Cryobacterium sp. MLB-32 | reverse complement strand
ACGGGCGGGCCCGCGGGCGCCGCCGCGCGGACCGCCTTCGGTGCTGGCGTCCTTGCTCGGACGCGACGCGAAACCGCCGGCCGCGGCGAAACGCTCCTTGGCGGCCTTCTTCTTGCCGGCGGGGTGGTACGGACGGTCTTCCGCCTTGGGGGTGGGCTTCTTGCCTTCGAGGGCCTGGCGACCCTGTCCGCCAGAGCCGACCTGGCCGCCGCGGCTGCCCTTGCGCACGGACCCGGTGCGTGCCTTGCGGTCTGTGTTCTTCATCAGTCAAAACTCCAATGGGCACCCGAGGGTGTGTCTTCGATGGTTATTCCGGCGGCGACGAGTTCGTCCCGGATACGGTCTGCGGCCTGGTAATCGCGGGTTTCCCGCGCGGTTTCACGGTCTTTGAGGAGGCGCTCAATCAGTGCGGTGAGCGCGACCATGGCCGGCTCATCCGTCGCAACCGACCAGCCGGTCGACAGCGGATTGATTCCGAGCACCTCGCTCATGGCGAGTACTTCACCGCGAGCGGATGCCGCGGCGTGCAGGTCTTCGGCGTCGAGCGCGGCATTGCCGGCGCGCACGGTGTCGTGCAGCACGGCGAGTGCCTGTGGCACGGCCAGGTCGTCGTCCATGGCGTCGGCGAATTCGGTCGGCACGACGAGGGCGCCGGAGCCGGCGAAGCGGGTGTCGGCGAGTCGCCGGTCGGCGCGGTCGAGGAAGCTTTCGACGCGTTCGAGAGCGGCTTCGGCCTCAATGAGTGCGCCGTCGTGGTAGTCGATCGTGGACCGGTAATGCGCGGCACCGAGGTAATAGCGCACGACGATCGCGCGGGCCTGGTCGAGCAACTCGGCGGCGTAGATGGAGTTGCCGAGCGACTTGGACATCTTCTGGCCGTTCACGTGCACGAGGCCGTTGTGCATCCAATACCGGGCGAAGGGGTCGCCGGCAGCCGTGGACTGCGCGAGCTCGTTCTCGTGGTGCGGGAATCGCAGGTCGAGTCCGCCCCCGTGGATGTCGAATTCGGCGCCGAGATAGCGACTGGCCATGGCAGAGCATTCGATGTGCCAGCCCGGACGTCCCTCGCCCCAGGGCGAGGTCCACGCGGCGGACTCGGGCTCATCCGCCTTGCGGCCCTTCCACAGGGCGAAGTCGCGGGGATCGCGTTTGCCGCGGGGATCGGCATCCGTGGCCGCCTCCATGTCGCCCTGACCCTGGCGGGTGAGGTCGCCATAGGCCGGCCAACTCGCGGTGTCGAAGTACACGTCTCCGGACTCGTCGTCGGCCGGGTACGCGTGGCCCTTCGCGATGAGGCGGGCAATCAGGGTTTGCATCTCCTGGATGCTCGCGGTGGCGCGTGGCTCATAGGTGGGCGCGAGAATGCCGAGACGCTGGTAGCCGGCGGTGAATTCCAGCTCGTAGCGGTAGGCCAGCGCCCACCACTCCTCGGTGGAACCCTGCACGTTCACGAGAATCTTGTCGTCGATGTCGGTGACGTTGCGAATGAAGGTCACGGTGAAACCGCGGTAGCTGAGCCAGCGGCGCAGCTGATCGTAGACGAGGGCGCTGCGCAGGTGCCCGATGTGCGGGGAGGACTGCACGGTGGGACCACAGACGTAGATTCCCACTTTGCCCGCCTCGAGGGGTACAAAGTCGCGCAGAGCCTGGGCCTTGGAATCGTAGAGTCGCATGGTCACAGGTCCAAGCTTAGGACAGGGCGCCCGCCGAGCGGCTGGTCGCCGGCAGCGAGCGGAACGAGCAGCGCGGTCGCCGTGGCCGCGATGCCTTCGCCGCGACCGGTGAAGCCGAGCGCGTCCGTGGTCGTGGCGGCGATGTTCACCGGGGCGTGCAGAAGGCCGGCGAGGAGCGCTTCCGCTTCCGCGCGACGGGGGGCGAACCGAGGTCGGTTGCCGATGATCTGCAGGGACACGTTGCCCACGCCGAAGCCGGCCTGGGTCACGAGACGCAGGGTCTCCACGAGAAAGACGTCGCCGTGGGCGCCGGCGAAACGGGCGTCGGTGGTACCGAAGATCCCGCCCACGTCGCCGAGGCCGGCCGCACCGAGCAGGGCATCGCACACCGCATGAACGGCCACGTCACCGTCGCTGTGCCCGGACAGACCGCGCTCCCCCGGCCAGAAAAGGCCGGCCAGCCACAGCTCGGACTCGTCGTCGAAGGCATGAACGTCCAGCCCCGTACCGACGCGGGGCATCACGACGGCGGGAGCCGAGTTTTCGGCGCGCAGCAGCAATTCGGCCGCCTCCAGGTCGTGGGGGGTGGTGATCTTGAACGCCAGGGCGTCTCCGGTGACCACGCGCACGCGGTGGCCTGCTGAGGCGACGAGGGCCGCGTCATCCGTTGCCTCGTCGGCGACCGTGTCGTGTGCGGCCACAAGCAGGGCGCGGGGAAATCCCTGTGGGGTCTGCACGGCAGAGAGTTCGGAGCGGTCGACGGTGCCGAGGATGGTGCCGGTAGCGTCTATACGCTTGATGGTGTCGACGACGGCCAGTCCCGGAATCACACCATCATTGGTGTCCCGCACCATCGCCACGACCCGTTCGAAAAGCGCGGCGGGTGTGAGGGCACGAGCAGCGTCGTGCACGAGCACGATTTCGACGCCGGCATGCAGCACGGCAAGGCCGCGCCGAACGGACTCCTGGCGCGTTGCACCGCCTGCCACGATGTCCGTCGATGCAGCGGCTGCAGCGGCTGCAGCGGCTGCAGCGGCGTCGACCGCGATGGCACGAGCCTCCGACACCCGGTCTTCCGGAGCGACAACAATGACCTGGATGGGATCGGGCAGGGAGTACACCGACCTCAGCGCGTGTTCAAGGAGGGTTCGTCCGGCGAGCTGCACGAAGGCCTTCGGATGCGAGCGCCCGAGGCGGGTTCCGCTGCCGGCAGCGACCACAATGACCGCGACCACGGGAGTGGGGGAATCAGTCATGTCTGTAAGCCGATTTCTGAAGTCTGAGGAGCGGGAAGATTGGCCCACAACGGGGCATGAGAAAGGCGGCACCTCACGGCACCGCCTATCGCGAGGAACGAAAGCGTTAGGACGCGAGAACCTCGTCGAGAACGGTGGAGGCCTTCTCTTCGTCGGTTTTCTCGGCGAGTGCGAGCTCGCTGATCAGGATCTGTCGGGCCTTGGCAAGCATGCGCTTTTCGCCCGCCGAGAGGCCACGGTCCTGATCTCGTCGCCACAGGTCACGTACGACCTCCGATACCTTGATCACGTCACCGGACGCGAGCTTTTCGAGGTTGGCCTTGTACCGGCGGGACCAGTTCGTGGGCTCTTCGGTGAATGGTGCGCGCAGCACCTCGAAGACCTTGTCGAGTCCTTCGCGACCGATCACATCGCGAACACCCACCAAATCGACGTTCTCGGCTGGCACTTCAATGGTGAGGTCGCCCTGGGTGACGTTGAGCTTCAGGTAGAGCTTCTCTTCACCCTTGATGATACGCGTCTTGACCTCAGTGATCGTGGCGGCACCGTGGTGGGGATAGACGACGGTCTCGCCGACCTCAAAAAGCATAGATATGTATCCCTTCAGCAACGTCAAGGATACCACAGCGCCGGGTGGTACGGTACGCAGGGTTTGCGGGGTCGTACCGCCCGACACGTGCGCGCCGCTAAGCTGTACATATCGCGAAGTTCTGCAGCGCCGTGCCATTCCGCCCGGCCGCTGCCTTGGTTGTGGAGGTCTTGTGAGTGCGCGCATCGTTGCATCCGTTTTTCTGGCGGCCGGCATCCTGCTAGGAACGAGCGCCTGCGGGTTCTACGCTCCGCAGGCAACACTCATTCAGTACGATCCGAGTGACGGCGTGAGCGGCGAGGTCGGGGATATCGCTTTCCGCAACGCGCTGTTGCTCTCCGAAGACGGATCCACCGCGAGCCTGCTCGTGACGGCCATCAACAACGGTGACACCGCGCAGAGCGTCGTCGTGCAGTACGAGGCCGGCGGCCAGAAGGTCACCACGAACGTCACGATCCGTGCCAACTCCACCGTCACCATCGGCACGAAGGACCGCCCGAGCGTTCTCCTCGAGAACATCGACAGCGCCCCCGGCGATCTCTTTCCGGTCTTCTTGCAGTACGGCGACGAAACGGGAGTCGAGCTGTTGCTTCCGGTTCTCGACGGCACCACCGGTGCGCAGTACGCCGACCTGCTGCCGACGCCGACGCCGACGTCGATTCCCGCCGCCTGACCCAACGACGACGCCTGATCCAACGACGCACAATGCCCCCGGTCCGCTGACGCGGCACCGGGGGCATTCGTTATGGGGTCAGGCCTCGAAGCGGTAGCCGAGACCCCGCACGGTCACGAGCATGGTCGGATCTGACGGCGTCTTCTCAATGCGCGAGCGGATGCGTTTGATGTGCACGTCGAGCGTCTTGGTATCCCCGAAGTAGTCGGTACCCCATACGCGGTCAATGAGCTGACCGCGAGTGAGCACGCGTCCCGCGTTGCGCAGCAGGAACTCGAGCAGCTCGAACTCCTTCAGCGGCATGTTCACGACCTCGCCCGAAACCGCCACCGTGTGGCGCTCAATATCCATGCGCACGGTGCCGGCCTCAAGCACACCCTCGTCGTTGTCCTCGTCCAGTTCGGTGTGCCGCCGCATGACCGCCCGGATGCGCGCGAGGAGCTCTCGGGTGGAATAGGGCTTCGTCACGTAGTCGTCGGCCCCCAGTTCGAGCCCCACCACGATGTCGACCTCTGAGTCTTTTGCCGTAACCATGATGATGGGGACCGTCGAGCGCACGCGGATCTCCCGGCAGACCTCTGTGCCCGGGATGCCGGGCAGCATGAGGTCGAGCAGAATCAGATCGGTGCCGTTGCGATCGAACTCGGCGATCGCGCCCGGGCCGTCCTCCGCCACGGTGATTTCATAGCCTTCACGCTCGAGCAGAAAGCTCAACGGCTCGCTGAGGGCGCTCTCGTCTTCAACCAAAAGGATGCGTGTCACTGGATGTCTCCTGTCGCCGCCTGCGCGGTGGGGGTGATGGCAGCGGGAGTCGCCGCCTCGGGAAGTCGAATGGTGAAGGTGGAGCCGCTTCCGGGCTGGGACCACACGCGAATGTCGCCGCCGTGGTTCTGGACGACGTGTTTGACGATCGACAGGCCCAGGCCAGTACACCGGTGTGCCGCGAGCGAGCCTGATCCACTCGGAAGAAGCGTTCGAACACCCGGTCGATATCGGCCTCCGCAATGCCGATGCCCTGGTCGGTGACGGTGATCTCGACCACGTTCTTGTTCCTGCGCACGCCCACTCCCACCCGAGAACCCGGCTGGGAGTAGTTCACGGCGTTGGAGACGAGGTTGTGCACGGCCACGACCAGCAGTTTTTCGTCGCCGTAGACGCGTGCCCCGGTTTTCTTGCCGACCGCCAGAGTGATGTTCTGAGCATCCGCGACAACCCGGCTCTGGTCGACGGCGGCCGCCACGAGGGCGTCCACGTCGAGGTATTCCGGAGTGGCGAGTGCGTCTTGCGCCTGGAGCCTCGACAGTTCGATGATCTCCTGGGTGAGGCGTCCGAGCCGGGCCGATTCGGTGGTGAGCCGGTTCGCGAATCGACGCACCTGCACCGGTTCGTCGGCCGCGTGGTCGAGGGCTTCCGCGAGCAGGCTCACGGACGCGATCGGCGTCTTGAGCTCGTGGCTGATGTTCGCGACAAAGTCTCGCCGCACCTCGTCGAGGCGGAACGACTCCGTTCGATCCTCCGCGAGGATCAGCACGTACCGGGAACCGAGCCGGGCCAGCCGCACCCGATACCGCAAGCTCCCGTCGTTAAACGGTCCACGGGACAACACGAGGTCCTGGGAAATCGCCTCACCGTTTCGCCGCACCTGTCGAGCCAATTCGATGAGTTCGGGATGCACAAGCTGCTGGTTGAAGACCAGACCCATCGTCAAGGCGGCCGCTGAGGTCTTGATCACGTTGTTCGACGGATCAAGAACGATTCCGGCGGATTCGAGGGCATCCAGGACCTGGTCGATACCATCGGGCACGACGGGGTTCACGACCTCGGCGGCACGCCGTCCGTGGTGCTCTGCCATTTGCAGTAGTGCCATGAAACCGGCACCGACCCCCAGCCCGAGTGCCAGTGACACCAGCACGAGCCATGTCGATTGCATACACCTAGATTACTGACGTTTCTGGGGTGCCAGACGCAGCGGAGGGGCTGCATACCCTGTACTTTAGTAACTGTTCAATCCCCCGGCATCTCCCGTTCACTTTGATGCGGCACAATTTGTCGGGGCCAATGCGGGCCAGAGCCGGTCTAAGCGGGTCTGCGCCAGGGGGATGCCCACGCCTGAGAAAGGACCACAC
>NZ_JPRS01000190.1 GCF_000738085.1 Cryobacterium sp. MLB-32 | reverse complement strand
TGCGTGTGGTCGGCTTCTCGCGAAGGCCCACCCGGGCGAGCAGCTTTGCGGCCTCCAGGTTGGTCTTGTTCCAGTCGATCAGGCCGAGAGCATTGCGTTGCTCGTTGTTGAGGAAGATGTTCTCTGCAATAGAGAGGTACGGGCTGAGCGCGAGCTCCTGGTGGATGATCACGATGCCCTTGGCTTCGGAATCGCGGATGTCGCGGAATTCCACAACCTCGTCTTCGAAAACGATGTCGCCCGTGTAGGTGCCGTGGGGGTAGACACCACTGAGCACCTTCATGAGCGTGGATTTTCCGGCGCCGTTTTCCCCGCAAATGGCGTGGACGTCGCCGCGGGCGACGTTGAGCGAGACGTTGGCCAACGCTTTCACGCCGGGGAACGTCTTGGTGATGCTGCGCATCTCAAGGATGTTCGTGGTCACGGAGTACCTTCTTCAGGTGTCTGGGTCAAAACTGTGGAGGGGAGAATCCGCCGGCGAGGTTTCCCCCGCCGGCGGATTCACACTGCCGAAGCAGTGGGCGTGATTAGCCGTTGATCTCGGCTTCGGTCCAGTAGCCGGAGTCGATCAGGACGGACGGGATGTTGTCCTTCACGACGATCTGCGAGTCGAGCAGCATAGACGGAACAACGATCTTGCCGTTGTCATAGTCCGTGGAGTTGTTCGTCTCGGGGGTGCCTCCGTTGAGGACGGCGATGGCCATCTTCACGGCCACGGCGGCGAGCTGGCGGGTGTCCTTGAAGATGGTGGCGTACTGCTCACCGGAGTTGATCGCCTTCACGGAGTCGATTTCGGCGTCCTGGCCCGAGATGACCGGCCATGAAGCGTCCAGCGTGTACCCGGCACCCTGGAGGGCCGAGATGATGCCGCGCGAGATGCCGTCGTACGGAGAGAGAATGCCGTTGACCTTGCTGCCGTCGGAGTACGTCGACGTCAGAATGTTCTCCAGGCGGCTCTGTGCCTCCTCACCATCCCAGCGCAGGGTTGCAACGGTGTTGAAGTCGGTCTGGCCGCTCTTGACCACGAGCACGCCCGAGTCGATGAAGGGCTGCAGTTCCTGCATGGCGCCGTTGAAGAAGAACGTGGCGTTGTTGTCGTCGGGGCTGCCGGCGAAGAGCTCAACATTGAACGGTCCGGCGGGTGCGCCGGCGACGGCGGTGCCGTCGAGTTCGGTCAGGCCGAGTCCGTTCAGAACCGACCATGCCTGCTGCTGGCCCACCTTGAGGTTGTCGAACGACGCGTAGTAGTTCACGTTCTTGGTGTCGCGGATCAGGCGGTCGTAGGCGATGACGGGGATGTTGGCATCCGCGGCATCCTGCAACACGCTCGTGAGCGTGGTGCCGTCGATCGAGGCGACGATGAGAACTTCGGCGCCCTTGGTGATCATGTTCTCGATCTGGGATACCTGGGTGGGGATGTCGTCCTCGGCGTACTGCAGGTCAACCTTGAAGCCCTCGGCTTCGAGCTGGCTCTTGACGGCGTCGCCGTCAGCGATCCAACGCTCGGAGCTCTTGGTGGGCATGGCCACACCGATCAGTCCGCCGTCGCCGGCGCCTGACGAGGATGCGGGGGTGGTTCCGCTCGAGCAAGCGGCCAGGCCAATGATCATGGCACCGGCGGCGAGTCCGGCGAAGAGTGCTTTCTTCTTCACTGTGTTTCCTTCTGTTATCAACATTGATGGTGAAGCGGGGTGGTACAGCTGTGTCGTACGGAAATGCTTTACAGGCCTTGCGCCAATCGGTAGTAGGCCTGGTTCCAACGCACCTCACGCGTGAAATCACGCTGGGTGGTGGTCTTATCGATCACGAGAAGCTCAGTTCGGGCTATCTCGGCGAAATCGTGGAACACCTCGATGCCGACGGCGGTCGACATGACGGTGTGGTGTGCGGCGCCGGCAGTGAGCCAGGCGGCAGCTGAGGTGGCGAAGTCGGGTTCGGGGCGCCAGACGGCGCGTCCGACGGGCAGGTTCGGGAGTGCCGCCGTCGGCTCGACGACCTCGACCACGTTCGCCACCAGGCGGAAGCGGTCGCGCATGTCGCTCATCGCCACGACCACGGCCGGGCCGGGGTCGGCGTTGAAGACGAGTCGCACGGGGTCTTCGCGACCGCCGATACCGAGGGGGTGGATCTCGAGCGTCGGACGTTCGGTCGTGAGCGACGGGCTCACCTCGAGCATGTGGGCCCCGAGAATCAGCTCGGCGCCTGGCGTGAGGTCGTAGGTGTAGTCCTCCATCAGGCTCGCGCCGCCGGGAAGGCCGGACCCCATCACGTTGGCGACACGAACGAGAACGGAGGTCTTCCAGTCACCCTCAGCGCCGAAGCCGTAGCCCTGGGCCATGAGCCGCTGCACGGCGAGGCCGGGCAGCTGGCGCAGGGCGCCGAGGTCTTCGAAGCTCGTCGTGAACGCGGAGAAGTCGCCGGCCTCGAGGAAGCTCTTCAGGCCCAGTTCGATCGCCGCGCCGTAGCGCAGCGACTCGCGCCGCTCGCCGCCGGCCCGCAGCTCCGGAACGACGTCGTAGAGGTCGTCATACTCGGCGACGAGAACGTCGATGTCGGCATCCGTCGCGGAATGCACGGCTTCCGCGAGTTCGTTGACGGGCCAGGTGTTGACCTGCACGCCGAAACGCAGTTCGGCTTCGGTCTTGTCACCCTCGGTTACGGCGACGTAGCGCATGTTGTCGCCGAAACGGGCGAGCTTCATGCTGCGGCTCGCGGCCCAGCCGGCGGCCGCGCGGGTCCAGGAGCCGATGCTGCCGGACACGGCCGGGTTGGACACGTGGCCGACGACGGTCTTACGGGTCACACCGAGGCGGGTCTGGATGTAGCCGAACTCGCGGTCGCCGTGGGCGGCCTGGTTCAGGTTCATGAAGTCGAAGTCGATTTCGCCCCACGGCAGTTCCACGTTGGCCTGCGTGTGCAGGTGCAGCAGCGGCTTGGTGAGGGCGTCGAGGCCGGCGATCCACATTTTGGCCGGGGAGAACGTGTGCATCCAGGCGATCAGGCCGATGACCGTGTCATCGGAGTTGGCGTCGAGGGCGGCGCGGCGGATGGAGCCGGAGTCCTTCAGCACGGGCTTCCAGACGACCTTGACGGGCACGTCGGAGCTGGCGTCGAGGGCGCGGGCGATCTGCAGGGACTGCTCGGCCACCTGGCGGAGGGTTTCTTCGCCGTAGAGGTTCTGGCTGCCGGTGAGGAACCATACCTCGTAGTGGTCGAGGGTCGTGGTGAGAGGTGCCATTACTTGAGTGCTCCCTGCGGTGCTTGTCCGTAAACGTTCTGGTATCGGTCGAACAGGGAATCGATGGAGTCCTGCGGGATGGGAATGAGCGGGCCGCCGGCGCGGGCGAGCTGCACGGTGCGGGCCACGTCTTCCACCATGACGGCGGCCTTCACCGCGTCGCGGGCGTCTTTGCCGATCGTGAACGGGCCGTGATTGGCCATCAACACGGCCCGTGAGCGGTGACCGGTGAGGGTCTCCACGATGCCGCGGCCGATCGAGTCGTCACCGATGATGGCGAAGGGTCCTACCGGGATCGGTCCGCCGAATTCGTCGGCCATGGCCGTGATCACGCACGGGATGGCTTCATGACGGGCGGCCCAGGCGGTGGCGTAGGTGGAGTGCGTGTGCACGACTCCGCCGACATCCGGCATATTCCGGTAGACGTATGCGTGCGCGGCGGTGTCGCTCGACGGGGAACGGGAGGAGCCCGGCGTGCCGGGGATGACGTGTCCATCGAGGTCGCAGAGGATCATGTTCTCCGGCGCGAGGTCTGCGTAGTCGACGCCGCTGGGCTTGATCACGAACAGGTCCGCGCCCGGGACCCGGCCGGACACGTTGCCGCCGGTCCAGACCACGAGGCCGTTCCGAAACAGCTCGGCGTGCAGGCGGGTGATCTCGGCGCGCACGCGAGCGATCGCCACCTCGATTTGAGGGCCGTAGGTGCTCATGCGGACACCAGCTCAGCGCTATCCGAGACGGCCGCCGCGCGGCGCTTGAGCGCCTTCAGGCGGTGCATGACATCGTTCTCGCCGCGACCGAAGTAGTCGTGCAGCTGCGTGTACTCCTCGAACAGTTCGTCGTAGGCCACCGAGGATGCCTCGTTGGGCATATACACGTTCTTGTTGAGCTTGCCCATCTTCGCCCCGGCAGCGCGCACATCGGGGTAGCGCCCGCGGCGACAGCGGCGTGGATCGCGGCGCCCAGGGCTGGGCCCTGATCGCTCGCGATAGTGCTGATGGGCAGGCGCAAGATGTCGCTATAGGTCTGCATGAGGAACGCGTTCTTCAGCAGGCCGCCGGCCACGATGAATTCGGTCACCGGAACCCCGCTCGCGTTGAACGTCTCCACGATGGTGCGGGTGCCGAAGGCGGTCGCCTCCAGCAGCGCTCGGTAGATCTCTTCCGGGCGGGTGGTCAGGGTGGTGCCGATGACGAGCCCGGAGAGTTCGTGGTCGACGAGCACCGAGCGGTTGCCGCTGTGCCAGTCGAGGGCCACGAGCCCGTGGCCGCCTACGGGCTGGTCCTTGATCAGCTCGGTGAGGTGCTGGTGCACGCTGCGGCCGAGCACGCGGGCGTCCTCCACGTAGGCGGCGGGCACCTGGTTCTTGACGTACCACGCGAAGATGTCGCCCACACCGGACTGGCCGGCCTCGTAGCCATAGAGCCCGGAGATGATGCCGCCGTCGACGACGCCGCACATGCCCGGCACTTCGGCCAGCTGGTCAGAGTTCATCACGTGACAGGTGCTCGTGCCCATGATGGCCACCATCTGGCCGGGGTTCACGGCTTGGGCGGCAGGGGCGGTCACGTGGGCGTCCACGTTGCCCACGGCAACGTGAATGCCTGCGGTCAGCCCGGTCCAGGCCGCGGCCTCTGCCGAGAGCGTTCCGGCGGATGCGCCGAGCTGGCCGATCTCGTGCGCCACCTTGTCCAGGGCGAAACGGGAAAAGGCCGGGTTGAGCGCGCCGAGGAACGCCTCGCTCGGGTACTCGCCATCCTGCAGGATGCCCTTGTAGCCGGCGGTGCAGGCGTTGCGCACGTAGGTGCCGGTGAGCTGCCAGACGATCCAGTCGGCCGCTTCAACCCAATGGTCCATGCGGTTGTAGAGCTCGGCGTCTTCCTCGAGCAGCTGCAGTCCCTTGGCGAATTCCCACTCGCTGGAGATGAGTCCGCCGTAGCGTGGCAGCCAGCTCTCGTCCCGCTCGAAAGCGAAGTCGTTGATGCGGTCGGCCTGGGCCTGCGCCGCGTGGTGACGCCAGAGCTTCACGTACGCGTGCGGACGGCCCGCGTACTCGGGAAGTTCGTTGAGTGGCGTGCCATCGGCGAGCACGGGGACCATGGTGCACGCGGTGAAGTCGGTACCAATCCCAATGACGAGGGACGGATCGATGCCGGCCGTGGCGATGGCGGCTGGAACCGCGCTCTTCAACACGGCCACGTAGTCGGCGGGCACCTGCAGCGCCCACTCCGGCGGAAGCGCCTCGCCGGTTGCGGCCAGCGTGGTGTCCATCACGGCGTGCGGGTAGTCCAGAACGGCGGAACCGAGTTCGACACCGTCGGAGACACGCACGACGACGGCGCGGCCGGAGAGGGTTCCGTAGTCGACACCGATGACGTAGGCCTCACCGTCGACCGAAGCCGTGGGCTCGGCGTACGAGAACGCATCGGTTGTACTCACGGAATCGACTCCTATGTCAGGTCTGCGCGCGGAAAGTCCGCGAGTGTTTCTGGATATGCGACAGAGCAGCCGACGAATCGATCTGCATGTGCCAACCGAATGTGATCGGTCACATCGCTGTGTGCTCATGTTAGCTGCACGGGCACTCATCGTGTCAAGTGTGACTTTGTCTCATTTGAATAACGCCCGGAATCACGCGCGAGACTTCGCGCAAAGCGCCCCCTTGTCACGAACCGAGGTGCCCGCTCAGGCCCCGAAATGCGCACTGGTCGAGGCGCGACGACCCCCTCTGCTGGTCGAGGCGCGACGAAGGAGCGCTTGCACCGGCGAGTGGTCACGACCGCGCAGCGGAGCTGCCGATCAGAAAGCCGGGCCCGCGGTGGAGGCCCGAACGACCAGCTCCGGCATGATGGCACCCCGACTGTCCGGCGTTGTGCCGGCGATATTCGCCAGCAGAAGCGAGACACATCGCCGGCCGAGTTCGGCGAAGTCCTGGCGCACGGTGGTGAGGGGAGGCCAAAAGTGAGCCGCCTCCGGGATGTCATCGAAGCCCACGATGCTCACATCCCGGGGTACATCCAGCCCGGACTCCCGAATGGCATGCATCAGCCCAGCGCCATTTGGTCGTTCGACGAGAAGATTGCCGTGAAATCCCGCACCTGCAACAGCTCTCGGCCGGCGTGATAGCCGAATTCCGCGGTCCAATCCCCGAGGATCGGCGCGGTCGTCGGAACGTCCCTGGCCCCCATCTCTTCGAGGAAGCCCAGCATCCGTGCCTCGGCCTCAATCCAATCCTGCGGGCCGGCCAGGTGGTAAATGTCGCGATGGCCGAGGTCGATCAGGTGTCTGGTTGCGAGCCGGGCGCCGGCGATCTGGTCTACCGAGAGAGCATTCGGTGTCATGATCCCCGTCGACTGCAGCGTCACGAACGGTACATCGATCGACAGCAGCTTGAGGGCGTTGAACACCCGCACCTGCGGTGCGATCACCACGATCCCCTCGACCGACTGCGACATCAGGTGATCAACGGCCGCGGTGATCGAGCCGGGATCCCCGCGGTTGAGGTTCGCCGTGTTCACGAAGTACCCGGCATCCCGCGCCGCATCCTGAATGGCTGCAATGCTGCTCGCCGGGCCGTATTCGGCACTCGACGCGGAAAGTACGCCGATCGTGCGGGATCGACCCCGCGACAGGGCGCGTGCGGCGCGGTTGGGCCGGTACTGCAGCTCCTCGATGACCTCAAGAACACGGGCCTTGGTCGAATCACGGATGCTGGGGTGATCGTTGAGAACGCGAGAAACAGTCTGGTGCGAGACTCCGGCGAGGCGCGCGACATCGCGAATGCTCGGCGCCCGGCCGGTGGACATATCGTCAGTCACTGAACAACCCTGTTGGAGTGTGAACGGTCACAATTATGCCCGTGTGTACATTATGCAGTCCTCGCGCGGAATGTGACAGTCACATCGGGGGCAGGACCGGCGCATGGCGCCGGAAATGTGCACCAAAATCCTTCGATTCGGCACGCCCAGGGGTGCACCGACGACGACCCGAGCGCGCCCATCCGGCGGGGAGCCACCGCCGCCGCGGGAACTCCCCAGGGCGGAGGCGCGACCGGGCAGCCAACAGAGTCAGGAGTGCGACCGGGCACCCCAGAGGGCTAAAAGTGCGACCGGGCAGCCACAGCGGGTCAGGGGCGCGGCCGGCGCGCGCGACGAGGGGTTACGAACGCGGCAGGGCGCTCTCGAGGTCAGCGATCAGGTCGGCCACGTCTTCGATGCCCACGGACAGGCGCACCACGTTGTCGGGCACCTCGAGGTCTGTGCCGCGCACGGAGGCGTGGGTCATCTCGGCCGGATAGTTCACGAGGGATTCGACGCCACCCAGGGATTCCGCCAGCTGGAACAGGTGCATCGACTCGCAGAACGTGCGCGCCGCCTTCGCCCCGTCTTTGAACGACAGGGAGATCATGCCGCCGAAGCCGCTCATCTGCTGGGCGGCAAGCTCGTGACCGGGGTGGCTCGGCAGTCCTGGGTAGTAGACGGTCTCCACGGCGGGATGCGCCTGCAGGAACTCCGCGATGGCCTGCGCATTGGTGCAGTGGCGTTCCATGCGCACCGAGAGCGTCTTAATGCCGCGCACGGTAAGCCAGGCATCCAACGGGGCCGACACCGGACCGGCTGCGAACTGCACGAACTTGGTCTTCTCGAAGAGCTCGTCGTCGTTGATGACGAGCCCGCCCCCGACCACATCGGAGTGCCCTCCGAGGTACTTGGTGGTGGAGTGCACAACAACGTCGGCGCCATGGGCCAGCGGCTGCTGCAGGGCGGGCGACGCGAAGGTGTTGTCAACGACCACAATGGCGCCGGCGCGGTGCCCGATGTCGGCGAGCGCGGCGATGTTGCTGATCTTCATGAGCGGGTTGCTCGGCGTTTCGATCCAGAGGATCTTGGTCTCGCCCGGGATGATCGCCGCTTCGACGGCGCTGACATCGCTCATTTCGACGGTCGTGTTGCGCACACCCCAGGCGCCGTGCACCTTCTCGATCAGCCGGTGGGTGCCGCCATACACGTCGTTGCCGAGCACGACGTGGTCTCCGGGCTTCAGAACCGCGCGCAGCAGGGCGTCTTCCGCGGCCAGCCCGCTCGCGAACGACAGACCGTGCTTGCCACCCTCGAGGGCAGCGAGCAAAGTCTCGAGCGACGTGCGGGTGGGGTTGCCGCCGCGGCTGTACTCGTAGCCGCTGCGCAGGCCACCGATGCCGTCCTGCACGTAGGTGGAGGTCATGTACACCGGCGGAATGACGGCTCCCGTCGTGGGGTCGAACTCCTGCCCGGCATGGATGGCGACGGTGTTGAAATTCTGGTTCTTGGCCATGAGGTTCCTAACTGGTGATGACAAGGCGGGTCGTGACGAGGCTGGTGACTCGGAGTCAGATGCTCAGATACGTGAGCAGATCGTGGCGGGTGAGCACGCCGAGCGGTTTGCCGTCGCCGGTCACGAGCATCGCGTCGTGGTGCGCGAAGGCCGCCCGTGCGGTGGCGACCGGTTCGTTCACGCCGATGAGCGCGAGGGATTCGCCCACGAAGGAACCCACGCGATCGGTGAGTTTGGCCTCACCGGAGAAGACGAGTTCCATCAGCGCGCGCTCGTCGAGGGCGCCGAGAACCTCACCCATCACGACCGGCGGTTTGGCCGAGAGCACGAGCAACTGCGATACACCCCGGCTGGTCATCGTGGCGATCGCGTCGTGCACGGTGTCGCTCGGGTGCACGTACACGAAGGGGGGCAGCGTGCCCGACTTCGCTTCGAGCACGTTGGCAACAGTGTGGCCACTCGGCGCGTTCGTGAAGCCGTAGCTGCGCATCCACCCGTCGTTGAAGATCTTGCCGAGGTAGCCCCGACCGCCGTCGGGAAGGAGCACGACGACGGTGTCGTCGGCCGTGAGGGTTGCGGCGAGGCGCAGCGCCGCGACGACGGCCATTCCGCTGGATCCGCCCACCAGGATTCCCTCTTCGAGAGCGAGGCGGCGGGTCATCGCGAACGAGTCGGCGTCGGAAACGGCGATCACCTCGTGCACCACGGTGGGGTCGTAGGCGCCCGGCCAGAAGTCCTCCCCCACGCCCTCCACAAGATAGGGTCGGCCGGTGCCGCCCGAGTATACGGAGCCCTCCGGATCCGCGCCGATGATGCGCACGGTGTCGTGGGACACCTCGCGCAGGTAGCGGCCGGTGCCCGTGATGGTGCCTCCGGTGCCCACGCCGGCCACGAAGTGGGTGACCGTGCCGTCGGTGTCGCGCCAGATCTCGGGGCCGGTGGTCTCGTAGTGGCTGAGCGGGCCGTTCTCGTTGAAGTACTGGTTGGGCTTGAACGCGCCGGGGATCTCGCGGGCCAGCTGGTCGGACACGCTGTAGTACGACTCAGGGTCGTCGGGCGCGACGGATGTCGGTGTCACGACGATCTCGGCGCCGTAGGCCGTGAGCACATTGCGTTTGTCTTCGCCCACCTTGTCCGGCAGAACGAAGACACAGTTGTACCCGCGCTGTTGCGCGACGAGGGCCAACCCCACCCCGGTGTTGCCGGAGGTGGGCTCCACGATGGTGCCACCGGGCAGCAGGAGTCCGTCACGTTCGGCGGCGTCGATGATGCGCACCGCGATGCGGTCCTTGGCCGAGCCGCCCGGGTTGAGATACTCGAGCTTCACGAGCACGGTTGCGGTCACGTCGCCGATGACCTTGTGCAGCTTCACCAGCGGGGTGTCGCCGATGAGGTCGATGATGGTGTTTGCGATCTTCATGGAGTGTCCTTCAGAGGATGTCTCGGTGGAAATACACGGGCGAGCGGGCCTGCCGTGGAGTCGACAGATATCGATTCTGAGTGTCGGTGCGGGCAGGCACGAGCGTTCAGGGGGTCGGCTGGAAGCAGCGGCAACACGAACACGAGGTGAGCACAGGCACGCTTCCACCCTACCGGCCCGACTTGGGGTATACACAGGCGTTAGGCGGCGTGCACTGATACGTTCGAATAGATACTGCTCCACTATGAGAGGCCACCTCGATGCCCCAGCCCGGCTCGCCCGTGAACAAAGCCACCGTGAAGGAACAGCGCGTCGAACAGCGTGCGAAGAAGCTTGAGGTGTACCACCGCCAACAGAAGCGTGCCGCGCGCAACCGTCGTGTCGGCATTATCTCCGCCATTGTGGGCGCCGTGGCCGTCGTCGGCCTGGTCGTCACCATGGTCGTACTCACCCCGCAGGCACCCAACTACGCCGGCGGCGACGGGGCCGAGATCGACGGAGTGCTGACCTACGACAACGGCAACGGTCACGTTGAAACCAGCGTCGACTACGCCCAGACGCCTCCCGTCGGCGGCGAGCACAACCCCGCCTGGCTCAACTGCGGCGTGTATGACCAGCCCGTTCCGAGCGAGAACGCCGTGCATTCCCTCGAGCACGGCGCGATCTGGGTCACCTACGACCCGTCGATCAGCGCCACCGAGCTGGATGCCCTGAAGGCGCTCATGCCTGCGGACTACGTCGTGCTGTCCCCGTTCGAGGGCTCGCCGGCTCCGATCGTGCTGAGCGGCTGGAACGTTCAGCTGCAGGTCGACAACGCCGAGGATCCCCGCATCGCCCCGTTCTTCGAGCAGTATTGGAAGAGCGGCACCGCCCCCGAACTCGGAGCATCGTGCTCTGGCGCCATCGACGCGCCAGGCAAGGTCTCCTGACCCCATGGCTGAACGCGCGGATGCCGCGGAAGCCATGGCACACGTTCCCCGGAGGATTGGGCGCCTCGCGCTCATCGTGGCCATAGTCGTGACCGCACTGGTCGTCGGCATTTCCGCCTTCTCGGTGGGACGCCTCAGCACCCTCGGCGATCAGAAACCGCTCTCGACGAGCGCCGACGCCGGTTTCGCCCGCGACATGCAGGTGCACCACAATCAGGGCGTTCAGCTCGGCGTGCTCATTCGCGACCGCTCCATCGACGAGGACGTGCGCCTGCTCGCCTACGACATCGTCACCACCCAGGGCCAGCAGTCCGGCCAGATGTTCGGCTGGCTGAGCGTGTGGGGGCTGAGCCAGGCCTCACCCGAACCGTCGATGACCTGGATGACCCGGCCCGGCCGCACCGCGGATTCCCACGCGGGAATGCACGAACCCGGGCAACGGATGCCGGGTCTCGCGACGGACGCGGAGGTCGCGTCGCTCACCGCGGCATCCGGTATCGAAGCCGACCGCATCTTCCTGACGCTCATGATCAGACACCATCAGGGCGCGATCGAGATGGCCGACGCGGTGCTCGACCGCACGAGCACCTCGACCGTGCGCACCTTCGCGACGGCGGTCGTGGCGAGCCAACAGTCGGAGATCGACCTGATGACCGACATGCTGGCCGCCCGCAGCTGACCGCTCCGCCCACCCGCCCGCCCGCGGGGCGGGCGGCACTCCTCTGCCCGCCGGGCACTCGTCTGCACGAGTGCCCGCCGACCGAACGAGTGCCACCAGCACGCACGCGGCGGCGGATGCCGTCAGTCGACGGGCAGGGGTTGCGGCGACGCGGTGATCTGCCGGGAGTAGAGGCTCGCATACACACCGTCGAGGGCCAGCAGCTCGGCGTGCGTTCCGCGCTCGACGATGTGGCCGCCGTCCACGACGAAGATCACGTCGGCATCCACCACAGTGGACAGCCGGTGCGCGATGGCAATCGTCGTTCGACCGTGGCTTGCCGCGTCCAGGGCCTGCTGCACCACCTGCTCCGAGATTGAGTCCAGGGCGCTCGTGGCCTCGTCGAGGATGAGAACCGGCGGGTCCTTCAACAGCACCCGCGCGATGGCGATGCGTTGCTTTTCGCCGCCGGAGAGCCGGTAGCCGCGCTCCCCCACGACCGTGTCGTACTTCGCGGGGAAGGATGCGATCGTGTCGTGGATATTCGCGGCGCGGGCGGCGGACTCCAGTTCGGCATCCGTTGCCTCCGGTTTCGCGTAGCGCAGGTTTTCGGCGATGGTGGCGTGGAACAGGTACGTCTCCTGACTCACGATGCCGATGGCCGAGACGAGGGACTCCTGCGCGAGGTCACGCACGTCGATGCCGGAGAACCGCACGCTGCCGGCCGTGGCCTCATAGAAGCGGGGGATGAGGTACGAGACCGTGGTCTTTCCCGCGCCGGACGGCCCCACGAATGCCGCGAACTGCCCCGGCTCGATGCGGAAGGACACGTCGTCGAGGGTGGGGGTGGAGTCGGCGGCGGCATCCGGGTAGGCGAAGGTGACGCCGTCGAATTCAACGCGTCCGGCGGCATCGCCGTGTTCCGGAACGCGGCGCGCGTCGGGCTTGTCGGCGATGGCCGGCACGAAATCCAGGTACTCGAAGATGCGCGCGAACAGGGCGCTTGAGGTCTGCAGATCGAGAACGACGCGCAACAGGCCCATCAGCGGAAAGAGCAGACGCGCCTGCACGGTGGTGAAGGCCACGATCGTGCCCGGGGTGATGTCCGCACTGCCATTGCCCATCAGGTACCCCGCCACGAGATACACGATGGCCGGGATGCTCGAGAGGAAGATGCTGACCATCACGAAGAACCACTGACCGCTCATCGTCTGGCTCACCTGCAGGCGAATCTGGTTGCCGTTCTCCTTGTCGTAGCGCGCGATCTCGTTGGGTTGCTGGGTGAAGCTCTTGGCCAAGAGGATGCCCGAGACGCTCAGCGACTCCTGGGTGATCGCCGTCATGTCCGACAGCGACTCCTGGGTCTTCGTGGCAATGCGAGCACGCACCTGCCCGACCCGGCGCTGGGCGATCACGAGCACGGGCATCAGCACGAGGGCCACGATGGTGAGCTGCCAGTTGAGCAGAAGCATGGCGACGAAGGCGGCCAGTACGGTGACGAAATTGCCGAGCACACTCGACACGGTGTTGGTGAGCACGTTGGCAACGCCGCCCACGTCATTTTGCAGGCGGGACTGGATGACGCCGGTCTTCGTCTTCGTGAAGAAGTTGAGTTCCATCGACTGCAGGTGCGTGAACAGGCGCACCCGCAGGGCGCCCATCACCTTGTTGCCCACCGTGGAGGTGAGCCAGGTCTGCCACACGCCGAGCAGTGCCGAGGCGATGTAGATGGCCATCATCAGGCCAACCAGCGTGGCCAGAACGGGCAGATTGGGCGTGCCCCCGGGAGGAAAGAGGCCCTCATCGAATGCGCGCTGGGTCAAAAGCGGCGGTATCACGGAGAGGGCCGCCGCGATGAGAACCAGCACGACCGTGGCGCTGAGGGCCAGCCGGTGCGGCGCGAAGAGGGCGATGATTCGGGGCAACAGGTCGGGCACGCGAGGCGCCTCGGCATTGCGCGCGCGCTGACCGGCAACGTCGCCTCGCATGACGCGGGCGCGCTGCCCCTGGGGGCTCGGACCGTTACCGCCCGAACCATGCATAGAGCTCATGAACTCACTCTAGGCTCCGCCACGGCCGACGAACTCACGTCTGCGTTCGCCGGCCGCGAAAGCCCGCCGAACGGCCCGCATCCGTCGCCCTGACCCTCGCGAAAGCGGGCCACGGATGCGCGGTGGTCGCCCTCACGGGGGAGGAAATGAGCGGGCGCTACCCCTTCGTGGAACCGGCGAGCAGGCCGCGCACGAAGAAGCGCTGCAGGGAGAAGAACACGATGAGCGGAACCAGGATGGAGAGGAAGGCGCCAGCCGTGAGGAGGTGCCAGTCCTGGCCTCGGGCACCGGAGAGTTCCGCGAGCAGCTTGGTCATGGGAGCGACCGCACCGTCCGCGAAGATGAGCGCCACCAGCAGGTCGTTCCACACCCAGAGGAACTGGAAGATGGCGATCGAGGCGATCGCGGGCATGGTGAGCGGCAGCACGATACGGAAGAAGATCTGCCCGTGTCCGGCCCCGTCGACGCGCGCGGCTCGATCACCTCGCTCGGGATCTCGGCAATGAAGTTGTGCAGCAGGTAGATCGCGAGCGGCAGAGCGAACATGGTGTGGGCGATCCATACCTGCGTGTAGCCGCTGCCCTGCACGAGCGATTCGACGACGGGGAAACCGAACACCGTTCCGCCGGAGAAGAACTGCAGCAACGGCACTAGGGCCATCTGAATCGGAACGATCTGCAGCGCGAAAACCCCGATGAAAAGAATGTTCTTACCGCGGAAATCAACCCAGGCGAAGGCATATGCGGCCAGGCTTGCGATCATGAGTGGGATGAGCGTGGCCGGAAGGGTGATCGCGATGGAGTTGATGAACGACCCGGCCAGGTCGAGCTGGCTGTTTCCGGCGGCGAGTGCCTGGCCGTAGTTGTCCAGGGTGAGGCCGGGGTTCTGGAAGATGGTCCACCAGCCCGTGGTGCGCACCTCCTGCGCCGGACGGAACGAGGAAATGAACAGCCCGAAGGTTGGGATGGACCACAGCACCGCAATGACGAGTGCCGCGATAGTGGCGCCACGGCTGGTCAGACGCTTCTTGGTCTTGCGTGCCACCTGACTCTCGGCACGACGTTCTCCTCGACGCAGCTGGCGTGTGGTCTCGGCATCGAGCGGCATTTCTGCGGGTATGACGACGCTCATCGGATTTCCCTCTGCTTCTTGATTTGGCGGGCGTTGTAAACGACAATCGGCAGAACCAGAATGAACAGGATCAGGGCGAAGGCCGCTGAGCGGCCCTGTTCGAAGTTCTTGAACTGTGTGTACATCTCGT
>NZ_JPRS01000189.1 GCF_000738085.1 Cryobacterium sp. MLB-32 | reverse complement strand
GGCCCACCAGACCACGGCCATTTTGAGGTTCAGGCCGAGGAAACTGAACGAGGAGCCGAAGAACACCTTCACCTGGTCGAACATGGGTACCGTGCCCATGCCCTGGATCACCACGGACCCCGTAATGAGTTTGGTGACGGCCAGGTTGACGCCCTGCAGGATGAAGAATGTCGCGAGCGTCACGATGAAGCTCGGTAGCCCGGTCTTCATGACGATCACAGCGTTGCAGGCTCCGATCGATAGGGCCACAGCGAGTGCGAGAAACATCGCGATCCACACGTTTAGACCCCACTGGGTGGTCATGATGCCCACGATGAGGCCGGTGGTTCCGGTCATCGCGCCGGCCGAGAGGTCAAACTCTCCGCCGATCATGAGCATGGCTACCGCGACGGCCATGATGCCGAACAAGGAGGCGGAGTACAGCCAGGTGGAAACCCCGGCGGCGGAGAGGAAGACGTCGGTGGTGAGGGAGAAGAAAACAAAGATGGCGAGAGCGGCGACGAAAGCGCCAATCTCGGGTCGGCGAAGCAACTTCACCGTCGTGCTGACCGGAATGATGCGCTCGTCAGCCGGGGCGGGGGGCGGCGCTGTCGCCTGAGTGGTGAGCGTCATCGCGTGCCCTTGGCAGCGAACTCAGCGACCTTCGCCGCGTTCTCTTTGGTCACGAAGCCGGGGCCGGAGTAGACCGGCTGGCCGCCGCCCACAACATCACCGTTACGCAGTTGCAGGGTGAGGAACACCACAGGCAGGTAGCCCTGGGAATACGGCTGCTGGTCGACTGCGAAGAGAATCGAGCCGTCGAGGATCAGGCTCGTGACGTCGGCGGATACGTCGAATGTGGCGAGCGGGGCGCCGCTTCCGGCCTCGGCTTTCGCTTGGGCTGCGGCTACGGCGATGCCCGGGTTCAAGGTGAGAACGCCGTCAATCGTCGGGTCTGAGAGCAACATGCTGCTGATCGTGTTCTTGGCGTCGGCGATATTGGCTATGTCGACCTGCAGGTTGGTTACTTTGTCCAGCTTGTCCGCAGCGCCGGCGCAACGCTCTTCGAGTGACACGTTGCCGGCCTCGTGGATGACGCAGATGACGTTCTTGGCACCGGCCTTGGCGAGTTCTCCTCCGGCGCCCTGGCCCGCGATGTACTCACTCTGGCCCACGTGGGTTTCGGCGCCGAATTCTGCGGACTGCTCGAGACCGGCGTTGATGGTTATCACCGGGATGCCGGCGGCGACGGCTTTCTCGACGGCGCTGCGCACACCGTCGGGGTTGGCCATCGAGATGACCAGCCCGGCGGGTTTGCTCGCAATGGCGGCGTCTATGAGCTGGCTCTGCTTCACCGGATCGCCGTCGCCCTGATAGGTGACGTTCATGCCTAGGTCGGCTCCAGCCTGCTCCGCACCACTTTTCACCACATCCCAGAAGTTGTCGCCGGGTGTGCTGTGGGTGACCACGGCTATGGTGCCCGTGACGGCATCCGTTGACGCCTTTGTGGCGGTCGGGCTTGCCTGTCCGGTACCGGAGCAGCCGGTGAGCACCAGCGGGACTGCGAGAAGCAAGGCGAGCCAGGCTGTGCGGCGGCGACCCGGCATTTCGGGGGCGCTGGCGTGAGGGCGTCGAACGGTCAGGTTACGCATCAGTGAATCCTCCATTGGATACAGGTGCTGGTGTGGTGTGGGTGTCGAGTGTTGCAAAACCGGGAACGACCGGAAGGCCGAGAATGAAGTCGAGGCTGCGGCGAACCGCGAGGTGTGGAGCGTCGGCAGCGGTGGGTTCGTGGTCGAGAATTGTGTCCTGCTCGAGCACGTAGTATCCGCCGTAGCCAGCCGCTTCGAGGCTGGAAACGATGGTGGCCAGGTCGATATCGCCCTCCCCCAGAGGTACGTACATGCCCCGGCCCACAGCATCCGTGTAGGTGAGGTCCCCACGCTTTACCTTCTGAGCGAGAACGGCTCGCACGTCTTTGAGGTGCACATGCGAGATCCGCGAGGCATGCTGCACGGCGATCTGCACCGGATCGGCGCCGCCGATGAGGAGGTGCCCGGTATCAAGGCACAGGCCGATGCTCGACCCGGCCAGCACCCGATCCACGTCTCGGCGGACTCGACCATGGTGCCGACATGGGGGTGCAGTGATGCGACGATTCCACGCTCGGCGGCGTGCTCGAGAATACGATCGAGGTTGCCCAGCAGAGTCTGCCATTGTGCGTCGCTGAGGGATGGGCGGGAATCGTAGCCGGTCTGGCCGGTGTCGGCCGAGAGCACCAGCCTGGTGGCCCCGGCGGCGAGAAAGCCGGCTAGCTCGGCCGCGATCAGCGGCACCGGGTCGAGGTCGGCGTCGTGCAGGATGATCGGCACGAAGCCTCCGACTGCCACGAGACCGAAGGTGCTCAGAGTCCTGGCCTTGTCGGCGGGGTCGGTGGGCAGAAAGCCTTCGGGGCCGAATTCGGTGGCGGTTACGCCGAGGTCCCGCATGTCGGAAAGAACCCGTTCCGGGCTGAGCTGCCAGCCCCAGCCGGGAACTTCACACACGCCCCACGAGATGGGGGCGACGGCGATCCGTTTGGCAAGCGGCGGGGTCGTGGCAGTCACCGTGACGGGGGCGGTCATATGCGGGCCTCGACCCGGGCTGAGGCCCGCACCTCAGCGAGCATTACGACGCGACCCTCAACCCGAGACAGGCTCGCGGCCTCGGCGATGTACAGCGCTTCGAGCGCATCCCGCGGGGTACACCGAGCGGGGGTTGTGCCGTGGACAACGGTCACGAATGCCGCTAGTTCTTCCCGGTAGGCGTCGGTAAATCGCTCCTGAAAGGTGCCCCACGGCGTTCCGGACGGGAAGTCCACACCCGGTTCGGTGCTTGTAAGGGGGACCCGTTCGTCGAGTCCCACGGTGCGGTTGCCACGGGTTCCAGCCAGTTCCATGCGCACGTCATAGCCGGCGCCGTTGTAGCGGGAGCCCTGCAGTGTAACCAAGGTGCCGTCGTTCAGGGTGAGGATGGTGGCCGATTCGTCGATGTCGCCTGAGGCGGCGAAGTATTCGGCGCCTCGGTTGCTCCCGGTGGCGAACACCGAGGCCACCTCCTGCCCGGTAACCCAGCGGAGAATGTCGAAGTCGTGAATGTGGCAGTCCCGGTACAGTCCGCCGCTGACCGGCACATACTCCGCCGGGGGTGGGGTCGGATCGCAGGTGACCATGTGCATCCGGCGCAGCTCGCCGAATTCACCGGCCGCGAGAGAGCGTCGGGCCTCGACGTAGCCCGCATCGAAGCGGCGCTGGAATCCGATCTGCACGGGAACGTCGTGACGTTCAACTTCCTCGACGACGGCGAGCGTCGAGGTCAGGGACTCAGCGAGAGGCTTCTCGCAGAACGTGGGGATTCCCGCCTGGACGGCCCTGACAATGAGTTCGGCGTGTACCGAAGTGGGAGCGGCGATGACGATGCCGTCAGGCTTCCAGGAGAAGGCCTCGTCGATCGTTCCGAACGCCGCTCCCTGCACGGTGGCCGCGGCCGCCGCCGCGCGGGCCGAGTCGAGGTCGGCGATGAACAGGGCGCTGACGCCGTCCAGCTTCATTAACGTATCGACATGGGCCAGGCCGATTCGACCTGCGCCAAGGATTACGAACCGCACGGGATACCTCCACTTTGAGATGATGCTGACGAATGCGCTGGGCGGGTGCCCGGCTAGTGTTGTTGGGAAAGCTAGGGGAAGGACTGCCGGTCAGCCCATGAGGACGGGATCGCGGGTCACCCGAACCGGAAGACCGGTCTCGAGGGACTGCTGGGCGGCATCCGCAACGCGGCTGGCGGCGACGGCGGCCTCTGGCGTGCATGGGTTGGTGCGCTCGCCGACTACGAGATCGATGAAGGCTGTCATCTCGCTGAGGTAGGCCTGCTCGAAGCGCTCCGCGAACGTGAGGTGTGGCGCGCCCGTAGGAAACCTGACGCCCGATTCTGCTGAGCGTAGGGCACTCTTGTCGTCCATTCCCACAAGCAGAGTAGCGGCGGATCCCTGCAACTCGAGGCGTACGTCGTGACCGGCGCCGTTGTATCGACTTGCGCTGACAGTGCCGATTGTGCCGTCATCGAATGTGACGACAGCCAGGGCGGTATCGACGTCACCGACAGCGCCGATTGCGGGATCGCCGTTGTTGCTGCCGCGGGCGTACACCTCCACGATCTCGCGACCGGTGACCCAGCGGAGAATGTCGAAGTCGTGCACGGAGCAGTCCCGGAAGAGGCCGCCGGAGCTGGCGAGGAAATCTACCGGGGGTGGAGTCCTGTCGCAGGTGACGGCGCGAAGAGAATGTAGCCAGCCGAGCTCGCCGGAATCGAAAGCACGTTTGGCCTCGAGGTAGCCGGCGTCGAAGCGGCGCTGGTGGCCGATTTGCACAACGCCGCCATGCTCGCGAATGTAATCGAGGACGGTGAGCGACTCCGCCATGTTCACGGCAACGGGCTTCTCGCAGAAGACCGGGATACCAGCATCGACACCGGCGCGGATGTGCTCCGGGTGCAGCGCGGTACCTGTGGCGATGATGAGTCCGTCAATACCGGAGGCAATGAGCGTTTCAAGATCGGGATGGTAGGAGGCGCCGAGGTCAGCAGCGACGGCCTGCGCATGCTCGGCAGCAATATCCGTGAGTTTAAGGGTGATCGTCCGGACTGATTCATCGGCGTTCGAAAGGGTCGCGATATTGCGGGCGTGCATTACTCCGATGCGGCCGACGCCGATCAGTCCGAGCGTTAC
>NZ_JPRS01000188.1 GCF_000738085.1 Cryobacterium sp. MLB-32 | reverse complement strand
TGTCTGTCGTCCCTAGAGTTCTAGCAGGGGATGGCGCTGGAACCGGACCTGTCAAGCAGGCATCGATTCCGGCGCATTCTTTTTCGGCACACGTCGGGAAAGACGTCAGCAGTAGAACCTCGCGCCGTTGCGCAGTTCACGCTGATCTCGTAGCGAAGAAACACTCATGGCCTCTGTAGGCCCGCTTCGGCACGCCCGTGCCCCGAAAGGAATTCTCATGAACAAGCTCATTAAAGGCTCCATTGCTGGTGCGGCCGGCATCGCGCTCCTCCTCGGAGGCGCCGGAACGTTCGCCCTCTGGAACGACTCTGCGGCCGTCGCCGGCGGAACGGTCGTCGCCGGTGAACTCGCGATCAACTCGAACGACAACGCCCATGGATCGTGGTACGCCAATGGCGACTCGAAGTCGATCAACCTCAGCAGCTACACGATTGTGCCCGGTGACACCCTGGTCTTCAAGCAGACCCTGCCCGTGAAAGTAACGGGAACCAATTTGACGGCCACCCTGGCCCTCACCGGGTCGTCGATCACGGCCACGAAAGTCAAGGTTTCAGGCGGGGAGAACGACAGGGGCCCGGTGAGGTACGAGGCCACCGAAGCGAGCAAGCAGCTGGCTGCTGACCTGACAGCACATGTCGACGTCGCGGCCACCGGAACGGGCATCTCTGGCGATGCTCCGACATATGTCATCACCACGGCTGCAAAAGACGTGAATGTCTCCGTGACCCTTCACTTCCCGGAGGAAGCCACCGACGGAATGCTCGGATCCGTCGACCTGTCGAAGATGACCGTCGAGCTGCAGCAGACAATCCTCAACTAACAACCCGCACCCCGGCTGAGTCCGGAATCTGCACTGAAATAGACATCGACCGAAGGGCAAGGGAATGCGCGGAGTACAACGCGACCGTGGCGCACTCTTCCCCCTTCGGTCGATGGTCAATACGGCGCTGGTTCTTGCGGCCGTGATCGTGGTCTCGGTGGCCGGTGTCGGCGGGACCTACGCCCTCCTGAGCACGAGTGCTACGACCGAATCCGGCGCCACAGTGACGGCCGGGTCGTCCAGCCTCAGCGTGAACGGTCAGACCAGCTTTATCGCGGGAGACCTGTCCGTGAACAGGCTCGGCCCGGGCGCATCCGCACTGCTTCCCCTCACTCTGACCAACACCGGCACGACGCCACTGACCGTCACTGCATCGATGAACTCTGTCGTGTCGTCGCACTCGGCGATTGCGCTGGCCGGCTGGCTTACGGTTCACCTCACTCCCACAGCAGTGGGGTCCGGCTGCACAGCCGGTCTCACCACGGGGTCTTCCGGTGGCCTGCCCACCTTCACCACAACGACCCCGTATTTACTCGGCGTCGACGAGTCTCTCGCGGTCTGCCTGGAGGTGGCGCTCGCGTTCGACGCTCCCTCCGAAGTGCAGGGTGGCGCGGCCGCCTTCACCCTGCTCTTCGACGCGACTCAGGACCCATTATGATCAGACACAAGGCGAGCATCATGACGGGGCTTGCGCTCTTCCTCGTGTTGGCCGGAACTGGTGTGGGGCACGCGTCTTGGACGGCGCAGTCGAACGCGACAGCATCCGTTTCCGCCGCCGCTCTGAGTGTTTCCCAGAGTGGATCCGATCAACTGGCGTTCAACTATGCCGATGCCTCGTCCGCGGTGACCACGCCGATCACGGTCACGAACACCAGCAATCTCACCGCGACCTACCGACTGGCGCTCACCGCAACGTCTCGGCCGTCGGCACTGGCCGAACAGACGACGGTGCGTACCTGGTTGATCGCCGCGAGATCGACCTGCGCGACCATGCCCGACCGGGCCGCCTCTGCCACGTGGAGCGTCGTCGATCTTCTGTCCGGAACGCTGACGCCGGGCGAATCCGCCACGTATTGCGTGCGCACCCTGCCCTCGGCGACGTCGATGAACCCCAGCGGCGAGATCACGGCGACCGTCGCTGTCACCTCGAGCGTCGGCACGTGGTCGGCCCAGGGTCTTTCCACGACGATCACCCAAACCACGTCGGACTGGACGGCGCCCGTCTTCACGACCGAGCCGATGATCGCCTCGGTGAGCGATACCTCCGTGGTTGTGAACCGCGGGGCCGCGAACGACAACTTCGGTCTGGCGGGTTACACACTCTCGGGGCCGGGGAGCCCCGTCGACGTGCCGGCCGGTTACTCGATCACCGGTCTGAAACCGGGCACGGAATACACCTACGCCGTGACGGCGCGTGACTACGCAGGCAACAGCACCTCCGGCGCCGCGCTCACCGTCACGACCCGTCCGGTCGCCGACGGCACTCGATACACCGTGGCGGCGAAGGGCGATGGCAAGCGGTGCATCTCATCGGGCTGGCAGCAGGGGGACGGGGTCACGATCACAAATTGTGATTCCGATCAGAAGCGGCAGTGGCTGTTTGCAGTGGTCGGCGGCGGGTACACGATTGCATCGGCCGAGACGGATGCCGGCGTCTTGACGATCGGGAACCGCGACAAGGATACGCTGGGGCTGTCCACGAAGCAGATCTCCGGGGGCATGACGTGGGCGCTCGTCGGCTCGGGCGACACCTACCAGCTTCGGAACGCGGACAGCAAGAAATGTCTGGTGGATTCGGGTAGCGGCAACAAACGCGCCGTCACCCAGGAAGACTGTGACGTCAGGCACACCGACCAGCTGTTCACCCTGAAGAAAGCGTCGTAGCTATGGGCAGGATTACTGCGGGACTGGGTGGGGCCATGATGGTTATTGGCTTGACAGCATCCGTTGTGTGGGGCGTGGCCGCGCCAGCGTGGGCCGCACCGACGAACATTCTCGTGAGTTTGGACGGCGAGCATTTCGACACCCAGCTGCACGGCGGAATGTTCGACGACGTGGGACTGCTCGTTCCCGGCGGAACCGTGACGTCGAGCCTCTGGATCAGGAACCCCAGTGACAAGCCTGCGCAACTGCGGGTGAGCGCCCGCGGCGTGACCTTCTCCTCGGATGCCTTTGCCGATGGCGTGACCGTGTCGAGCTGGGGCGTGGGCGCAACGGGGGACCGCGCGTCCACGCTGCGTTCCGTGGAGGCGTGCGAGATTCTGTTGCCCGCGCAGGTGTTGGCGCCCCACGCCACCGTCGCCTTGAATGTGGCCTTCACGATGGACCGGTTGACGGGAAGCACCGGGCAGGCCGAGAGCGCGAACCTCGGGTTGATGGTTTCGATGCGTGACGCCGATGCGGGGAGCTTTCAGGACGTCGCCTGTACCGACGAGGGTGTCCTCATCTCCTCAAACGCGGGCGGCGTGACCACTCTCGCCAGCACGGGCGCTGACACGCCGTTCGCGCTTTTCGCCGCGGCCGGGCTGCTGCTGGGTATCGGAGGTCGTCTGGTCCTGGCTCGACGCCGACGATCGGTGGAACAGGGATGATCGAGACGGATGTCGGCGACACTGAGCCGACGGACGGAACCGCTCTATCGCCCGAGGTGGCTGCAGAGAAGAGTCTGTGGCACTACCTCGGTCTGGTGCTCAGCGCAGCCGTTCTGCTGCTGGTGATCGCGCTCGCCGTGCTGTTGATTCTGGTGCCGAAGGCCACCGGGTCTATCCCTCTTACCGTGCTCACGAGTTCGATGGAGCCGGGGTATCCGCCGGGCACTCTGATTATCGTGCGTCCCGTCGACCCGAACGAGCTGCGTCTCGGAGACGTGATCACCTATCAGATCCAATCCGGAAAGCCTGGCGTGATCACGCACCGCATCATCGCGATCAATTCCTCGGCCGGGGATCGAACCTTCGTATTGAAGGGGGACAACAACAGCAAGGCCGACGTGGAAGAGGTGCTGGCCGAACAGGTGCAGGGCCGGCTCTGGTATGCCGTGCCGTTCATCGGCTACGTCAACAGCGCCGTGAACGGCGCGAACCGATCCTGGATCATCCCCGTGGGGGCCGTGCTGCTGTTCTCTTACGCCGGCTACATGATGGCCTCCGGCGCACTCGCTGCGGTAAAGAAACGTCGCCGCAGCGCTCATTCGTGACCCGTGGTTAAGGCTGATCGCTGACCCGCAGCACGACTTTTCCGCGGGTGTGCCCGCCCTCGACGGCCCGGTGCGCGTCGGCGCCGTCGGCGAGGTCGAATACCCGGTCGATATGCACGCGCACCTCGCCGGAATCGACGAGAGCGCTGATGCGGTCGAGGGCGCGGGCGTCGGCCGATACCTTGTAGCCGGTGGCGCGGATGCCCGCGTCGGCCGCATCCGCTGCCATGGTGGGCCAGCTGCCGGTGGGCGCATTGACCAGAATGCCGTCGTCGCGCAGTACGCCGAGGGACCGGGACCCGGTGTCGTCATGCACATTGCCGATCAGGTCGATCACGGCGTCGAGGTCGTGCACCACGTCTTCGAATCGCGTCGTCGTGTAGTCGATGACCTCGTGCGCGCCCAGTTCACGCAGAAACTCGAGGCTGGCCGTGGAGCCCGTTGCGGTCACGTGCACGCCGAGGGATCTGGCCAGCTGCACAGCCAGGTGGCCGACGCCGCCGCTGCCGGCGTGGATGAGCATCCGCTGCCCGGGTGCGGCGTGTGCCACGTCGACGACCATGCCCCAGGCAGTGAGGGCGGCAACGGGCAGGGCGGCTGCCTCCACGTGGCTGATCCGGGCGGGCTTGCGCGCCACGCTGAGGGCAGAGACCGCCACGTACTCGGCGTAGGTGCCGCCGGTGCGCGGAACGCGGGCCATCCCGTAGACCTCGTCACCCGGCTGAAGCGGGAAGGCTGCGTAGGGGGAGCGCACGACGACGCCGCTGAAGTCGTTGCCGAGAATCGCCGGGTAGCCGGTGATCGCGGCAGAGACGCCGCCGCCGGCCCGTGTTTTCGCGTCGATCGGGTTGACGCCCGCCGCGACGACGCGCACGAGCAGTTCGTCGACCACGGGGATGGGCAGCGGAACATGGGCGAGGTGGAGCTCGTCGGCGGTCCCTGGACGGTCGATCACGAGGGCGCGCATGGTCTTCGGCAGGTCGGTCATCACTACAGTCTGCCGGGTGCGCGCAGCAGCGTGCGCCAGCAGCGTGTGGAGCCGAGGTCGGAGCAGGTTGCGGATGTGCCAGCGCAGGGTGTGGAGCGTGGCGCACGGCGCTGGGTGCGCTGGGTTCTGCAACCTGCGCCGGGCGGTCAGGGAGTCGGGTGCCGGTCCAGGTAGTCGCGCTCGAGAATGCCGATCAGATCGTTCGCGAATCCGATCAGGATCGCGATCTGGTCCTCGTCGCGTTCAATCCACCGAAATTCCGGAACGGGATTCACCGGAACGAAGTCGACGTGCTGCTCCCACACGAGCAGCGTGCGATCGGCACCGAGCACGTACTGCTGCCACCACACCTGACGCAGGTAGGAGCGGGGGATGCTGCGCCACGGCTTACTCGTCGTCTTGATCTCGGCGAGTTCGAGCACCCCGTTCTCGCAGCGACCGACACCGTCCGGGGTCGCCAGATGGCGCGGTTGGTCTGCTGCGTGGAACAGATTGTTGCTCGGCTCGATGCCGTAGTTTTCGAGCACCCACGCGGCAATCTCGGGCTCGCGGGCCCGTCCATGATCGGTGAAGGTATTGCCGCTGAAGTTGCTGCCATTGAGCTTGTCGAACGCGGCGTTCTGCACGGACTTCGGCGTCGCGAGCTTGGCGACATCCGTTGCGGTGATGCCACGGGCACGGGCACGCAGCCAGGCGACCCGGTCGTCGGAGTTGGCGACAATGCGCCGGGTGTGGGGCAGCGGTGCCGCGACGAGGGTGACGGGTTCTTCCAGCTCGAACAGGGAGAGCACGGATTCGGTCACCCCTCCACTATGCCACTTTCGCGGTGGCGGGACCCGACGCACCACGCGACCGTTCGGGCGATCGTGCCCGCTGCCGGGCCGGTAATCAGGGAGGAATCTGGGGAGAACCCGTGAAAAGTGCTGCCTCAGCCGCGGAATGAACCATCGTTATCGCGATGTGACGTGCGTCGGGTAGCGTCGGCTGCACAACAGTCGGGGGCCTGTCATGACGTGGTGCGGTCGGTTTCCTTCCGGCGTGGCGGTCGCTGTCGCGCTCGCCGTCGGAACGACCGGCTGCGCGGGAATGCCCGGGTTTCAGAATGACATCGAGGCGCCGGTCGCTGCCGTCGTGGACGGCGTGGACTGTCAGGCGCCCAATCTCGGCGGGTGGGTGCTGCCCGACACGGCCCGTCCCACGGATGCACCCGAGCATCCCGATGCGCCGGCGCCCGGGCGCGTTCCCCACGGTTTCGTTCCCGACGCCGCGTATCGCTGCAGCTTCATGGCGTCGTTCGAAGACGAGAAGGGCCGCTGGTCTGCCGTGACGGTGGACCGGCTGGAGGGCGATTTCGGTCCCCTGCTTCATGCGCTCTCCGCGCCGGATGACCGGTTCGGTTTCACCCAGGCGTGCACCGCGGACATGCCGCTCGTGCCGGAACTGTGGCTGCAGAATGCTGCCGGTGAGGCCGTGCGCGTGGCCTGGCCCCGCGACGCGTGCCTCAAGACCAAACCGGCGGCGCTGGCGGCGCTCGAGAGGCTTACGCTCAAAGATTCCGACACCCTGCGGGTGCGACTCGTGGAGTCCCGTGCCGCCCTCGATGGCGGCTGCGTCATGACCTACGCCGCTCCCGCGCAGCGTGCCCTGCTGCAGCGGACCATGTCGGTTGACGTGGTGCCTGCCGCGCCGGGCGCGACGCCGGAGCCGAGTGCGGCAGCGGCGGGGCGTCCGACAACCCCCTCGTGGGCAGGCGTCGACGGTGTCGACGCCTGCCTCTATACGGCTGAGCCTGAACAGGAGCCGGTGGACGGTGGCTCGTTCCCGGAGCGTGAGGGTCTGATCGCCCAGCGTGCCGGCGGTTTCACCGGCGCCACCACGCTGGCAACGGATGTGGCGGCCAGGCTGCTCGTCGCCGCATCCACGTCCGAGCGGCCGGCGCCGCCGTGCGAGACCGAGGTGACGCGGTTCGCCGTGCTGTGGCCGGAGAGGTACGAGAGTCGGATCGACGCGCCGATCACCGTCGAACTCGACGGGTGCGGCCGCCTCCACACGCCCGGGTACGAGGCCCTCGTGACGCCGCCCGAACTGCTCGAGACCCTCGCCGCGCTCTAGATGCGGCTACGCGACCTCGGTCAGCACCCCCTCTGCGATGTGCAGGCGTCGCTGGGCCCGGTTCGCCACGGCCGTGTCGTGTGTCACCACGATCAGCGTCAGTCCGCGGTCGCGCCACAGCCCCTCGAGCAGGTCCATGATCTCGTCACGGGTATCCTCGTCGAGGTTGCCGGTGGGCTCATCGGCCAGCAGCACGGACGGCTCTTTCACGAGAGCGCGGGCTATCGCCACGCGCTGCTGCTGCCCACCCGACAGCTCGGCCGGCAGATGGGTCAGGCGCCCACCGAGACCCACGGAGGCCAGCGCCGCGATCGCGCGCTCCCTGCGTTGGGAGGACGGCAGTCCCAGCGGGGCCAGCGCGGTCTCGACGTTCTCCTGCGCGCTGAGCGTGGGAATCAGGTTGAATCCCTGGAACACGAACCCGATCTCGGTCGCCCGGATTCTACCGAGCGGCCCGTCGCGGAGCGTGGACAGCGACGACGTGCCGAGTTCCACGGTGCCGTCGGTGGGTCGATCGAGTGCCCCCAGCATCTGTAGCAGGGTTGACTTGCCGCCCCCCGTCGGCCCCTGAATGGCGACCATCTGACCGTCGGGGATGGACAGGGTGACGTTGTTGAGCGCGGTGACGCTGCGCTTTCCCTGGTCGTACGTCTTGGTGACGTTCGTCAGTTCATACATGGTGTTCTCCTTGACTGCGGGGTTCAGGCGACGCTGCGGAGGGCTTCGGCGGGACGCAGGCGCGAGGCGCGCCATCCGCCGATGGCTCCGGCGAGCAGGCCGCCGAGAACGGAGAGTGCGACGGCGATCAGGATGATCGACACCGTGACGGGGGCGCTGAGTGCGATCTCGCTCGTTGCGGCGGCCATGGCGGCCTGGCCGAATCCGCCGCCGGGACCGCCGGGACCGCCGGGGCCGAATGCGCCGCCCGGGCCGACGCCTTGCGTGACAGCCGCGCCTGCGGTGAGTGTGGGGGCGATGAGGTTGATCGCGAGGATGCCGAGGAGGCCGATCGCGATACCACCGATGCCACCGATCAGGCCCTGCACGAGGGATTCGCCGGCGACCTGGCGCACGATCCGCCCGTTCGACCAGCCGATTGCCTTGAGGGTGCCGAACTCCCGAGTGCGGCGGGTGACGCCGGAGATCGTGAACAGGATGGCGATCAGGAACGCAGCGCCGAGTACGAGCAGGGAGAGCCACAGGCCGAGGTTCTTCACGAGGTCACCGGCGCTCGACAGTGATCCGGACACGCTCGACGCAAGGTCGGCCTGCGTCTTCACGGTGGCATCCGGCAGGGCGAACTCCACGTCGGCTTGAATCTGCGCGATGTCCGTCGATGATGCGGCCTGCACGTAGATGTCGGAGATCTGACCGGTGAGGCCGGAAAGCGACTGGGCCACGTCCAGAGGGATGTACACGTTTGCCGCGGTGGCGGCATCCGCGGATGCCGCGGTCACGAGTCCGACGATCTCGAAGTCGGTGCCGGCGATCGAGACCGTTCCGCCCACGGCGAGGCCGGCCGTGGTGGCGTAGCTCGCGTCGAGCACGGCAACGTTGCTGCCGACATCCGCTGACGTGAGGGAGCGTCCGTCGGTGAGGGTGACGGCCGACAGAGGACCGACCGCCTCGTCGTCGGGGTTGAGCCCGAGAACCGAGAAGGAGTCGACGCTGAAGGCGCTTCCGCCGGCGCCGTCCGGACCGCCGGCGGGCGGCGTTCCGCCCGCTCCGGGAGCCACGCCTGCGCTGCCCGTGGCGTTTCTGCCGGGCAGGGACCCGTTGAATGTGGTGTTGTTCAGCGACAGCGTGGCGGCGGCTGCGGACACGTTATCCACCCCTCCGACGGTATCGAGAGCCGCAGCGTCGAAGGTGCTGGTGCCGCGGGCCGCCTCGAGTCGGGATTGGTGCACCGAGGTGGTGCCGTCGGTGGTGGTGCCGGCGTCCTGCCCGAAGTCGAATTGCCGCGGTCCGCCGCGGGGAGCCTCGCCCGCCGCGGGGGCCGCGGGTGTCTGGCTCACGGTGATGTCCGTGCCGACGCCGTACACCGACTGCAGAACGGATGCCTGGGCGACCTGAACGCCGCTCGCCACGGAGTTCACGATGATGACGAGGGCAATCGCGAGGGCCATGCCGCTCGCCACGATGGCGGTTTGTTTGCGCCGCCCGGCGAGCTCCCGTCGTAGGTAGGTGATGAACATCTGTCTCCTGTTCCGGGGACCTGCCGGTCGAGGTCCCAGAAGATGAATCTACGGAGCACACCTATCCCGGGGCCAAGGGCGGCTTATGAAGGAGCTGTGAGCGCTGCACTCTCCCAGTTCACAGGTTGTGGATGGACCACGCACGGCTTATTCATAGAAAACTCTTGATACTAGTGAACATGAGCACACGCACAAGCAGCCCCGCCACGCACGGCCCGCGCCTCCGCAAGGCCGACGGGAGCGCCATCCGGGTGCTCGTGGTCGACGACGAACCCACCCTCACCGACCTGCTGTCGATGGCGCTGCGCTACGAAGGCTGGGAGGTGCGTACCGCCGGCGAGGGCCGCCAGGCGCTCACCATCGCCCGGGAATTTCGACCGGATGCCATCGTGCTCGACATCATGCTGCCCGACATCGACGGACTGCAGGTGCTGCAGCGTGTGCGCGCCGATGGCTACGAAACACCCGTGCTTTTCCTCACCGCGAAGGACTCGCTCGACGACCGTATCGCGGGCCTCACCGCCGGCGGAGACGACTACGTCACCAAGCCGTTCAGCCTCGAGGAGGTCGTCGCACGGCTGCGCGGCCTCATCCGGCGCTCCACGCTCGCCGTCGCGGACTCAAGCGATCCCCGCATCACGGTGGGCGACCTCATGCTGGACGAGGACAGCTACGAGGTGTTCCGCGGCGGTGAGTCCGTCGAGCTCACCGCCACCGAGTTCGAGCTGCTTCGCTTCCTCATGCGCAATCCCCGCCGGGTGCTGAGCAAGGCCCAAATTCTCGACCGCGTATGGAGCTACGATTTCGGCGGGAAATCATCCGTGGTGGAGATCTACATTTCGTACCTGCGCAAGAAGATCGATGCCGGTCGCGAGCCGATGATCCACACCGTGCGCGGCGCCGGCTACATGCTGAAGATCGCGGAATGAGCCATCCGGCCGCTGCCCCGAAGCGCAGCGGGCGCGCGCCGTGGACCCTGCGTCGCCGCCTTGTGCTCACCGTCGTGGGGCTGCTCGCCCTCGTCAGCATCGTGATCGGTGCGGTGAGCGTGGCCATTCTGCGTGGCTCGCTCGTCGATCGACTCGACGTGCAGCTCGCATCGGCGGCCGGCCGTTCCGGGAGCGTGATCGGCGGCGATGGCGACAACGATAATCGTGGCTTCTTCATCGCCCCGACAGCGGATGCCATCCTCCGCGGCCCGGCTCAGCCGCCGGGCCTGCTCGCCCTCGTCTTCGACGGCTCCACGATCACCACCGGGTACACCGACAACGAGAGCGGCGCCATCAGAACGCTCGAGCCGCGTCAGGTGCAGCTGCTCGCCGATCACATCAAGCAGTCAACGCCGGTGACCGTGGACCTCGAAGGTAGCCTCGGGCAGTACCGCGTGGTCGCCGAGACCAGCCGCACCGGCACGCTGTATCTGGTGGGGCTTCCCCTGTCCGGGGTGAATTCCACGGCCACCCAGCTTGCCGCGATCATCGCCTTCGTGTCCCTCGCCGGCATCCTGCTCGTGGCGGCGCTCGCCGCCTGGATCGTGCGCTTCGCTCTGCGCCCGCTGCAGCGCGTCACCGAAACGGCGTCGCGCGTGGCGTCGCTTCCACTCGACCGCGGCGAGGTGTCCCTTGTCGACCGGGTGCCGGAAGCGGACACGGACGCCCGCACCGAGGTCGGTCGGGTGGGCCTCGCGCTCAACCGCATGCTTGACCATGTGGATCTGGCTCTTGAGACCCGGCAGGCCAGCGAGCGCAAGGTGCGCCAGTTCGTGTCGGATGCGAGCCATGAGTTGCGCACGCCCCTCGCCTCGATTCGGGGTTACTCGGAACTGACCCGGCGCAGCGGTCAGGAGCTGCCGCCGGATGCCATGCATGCGCTCGGCCGGATCGAGTCCGAGTCCATTCGGATGACCGGTCTCGTCGAAGACCTGCTTCTGCTCGCCCGCCTCGATGAGGGCCGGGAGCTCGAGCTCGAACCGGTTGACCTCACCCGCCTGCTCGTTGACGCGGTGAGTGACGCGCACGCCGCGGGCCGGGACCATGTCTGGAATCTCGACCTGCCGGAGGATCCGATTCAAGCCATCGGCGACCCCGCCAGGCTGCATCAGGTGCTCGCCAACCTGCTCGCGAACGCCCGGGTGCACACCCCCGCCGGCACGACGGTCACCGTGGCGCTCGCCGCGGAGAATGACCGAGCGATCGTGACAGTGCGCGATGACGGCCCCGGTATTCCGGAGGAGTTGCAGACGACCCTGTTCGAGCGTTTCGCCCGTGGTGATACCTCGCGTTCTCGGGATTCGTCGCGCGGCGGGACCGGCAGCACCGGTCTCGGCCTGGCGATCGTGCAGGCCGTGGTCGTCGCCCTGCACGGCGACGTCACCGTCTCGAGCGAGCCCGGCCGCACGGAATTCCGCGTCTCCCTCCCGCTCGCCTGACGCCCACGCGGAACGGATGGTCGATCCGCGCCGGTCCCGCAAAACCGGTGTTGGTCGCGACACACCGCCCCGGGTGGCTGTGCGACCCGGCGTGTCTCAGAAACACCGGTTTTAGTGCGGGTGCGTCCCGTCCCGCCCCGCCCAGGTCCGTCCGGCGTCGCAAAACCGGTGTTTGTCGCGACACGCCGCCCCGGGTGGCTGTGCGACCCGGCGTGTCTCAGAAACACCGGTTTTAGTGCGGGGGCGGGGGGGCTACGGGGTGTTGAGCTGGGCGAGCAGTCGGGAGAACTCGTGCAGGTCGTCTACCGACCAGGTCGAGAGGCGTCGGTGCACGATCGCCGTATCGCCCGCGCGCAGCTCGTCGAGCTTGGCCGCGGCGAGTGCGGTGATGGCCAGGTAGTGCGCGCGACCGTCGCTCGGGTCGGGCTGCGTCTCGACGAGCCCCAGTTCGCAGAGCGGTCTGGTATGCCGGCTGATCACGCTCTTGTCGACCGTGAGTAGGTTGGCTACGGCCCCGGCGTGGGTCGGGCCGTTGCGGGCCAGCAACCGCAGAATGCGCAGCCCGAAGGCCTGCAGGTCTGGGTCGATGCGGGCGGCCGCCTCGCGCTGGCTCGCGCGGATGCTGCCGGCGAGTACGTTCATCTCCTCAACGACCTCCGCGATCACGGCCGAGGTGTCGGGGCTCTCTTCTGCGGTCACGTTCACTGCTTCAGGCTACGGCGTTCGGCGGCCTCGACCACGCGAATCGATCCCGTCGGAGTGTTCAGACCCACCGGCGTGAGTCCGGCGGATCCCGTGGTCACATCGATCAGGATGTCTTCCATGTCCGCGAGCTCACGCCGGCTCCGGGCGCGAGCATCCGCTTCACGCTGCAACCCCTCGGCGTGCGCGCGGGCGATCGCGGTCTTGCCGCCGAGCGGGATATTGGGCAGGAGGCACACCATCACGAGAGTGATGACGGCGAGCGGAGCGCCGAGCAGGAAGACCGTGCCGGCGCCGGAGCCGTAGGCCGACTCGACGACGACTCGGATGGCGCCGGGCAGCTCGGACAGGTTCGGGATGGTCCCGGACCCCAGCGCGTCATTCGCGGTGATCTGCCGAGCGGGGTCGAGCGTGCCGATTCCGCGACGGATGCCGTCGGCCACGACCGTACCGAGCACCGATCCGAGCACGGACACGCCGACGGTGCCGCCGAGGCTGCGGAAGAATGTGATGCCGCTGGTGGCCACGCCGAGGTTTTTCACGTCGATGGCGTTCTGCACCACGAGCACCAGGTTCTGCATGAGCGAGCCGAGACCTGCCCCAAGCACGAACATGTACACGCCCACGAGCACGAGGTTGGTGGTGGAGGTAAGCGTTCCGAGCAGGAGCTGTCCGGCGATCACGAGCGAAGCGCCGGTGATCATGATGGCCTTCCACTTGCCCGTGCGGGTGATCAGCATTCCGAAGGCCGTGGATGAGATGAGGAAGCCGCCCATCATCGGGATGGTCAGCAGGCCGGACTGGGTGGGCGTGGCGCCGCGGGCCAGCTGCATGTACTGGCTGAGGAAGAGGGAGGTGCCGAACAGGGAGACGCCGACCGAGATGCTCGCGATGGTGGAGATGCTGAAGGTGCGGTTGCGGAACATCGACAGCGGAATGATGGGTTCCTTCACCGTCGCCTCCACGATGACGGCGGCCACGAGCAGCAGGACGGCGCCGCCCACCATGACAAATGAGGTGACGGATGCCCACTCGAAGTTGGTTCCCGCGAGGGTCACCCAGATCATCAGCAGGGAGACGCCGCCGGCGATGAGCACGGCGCCGAGGTAGTCGATGCGCACCACGCGCTTGACCCGCTCGGGCAGGTGCAGGGTGCGCTGCAACAGCACGATCGCCACGATGGCGACGGGCAGCGCGATGAAGAAGTTCCAGCGCCAGCCGAAGGCATCCGTGATCACCCCTCCGATCAGCGGGCCGCCCACGGTGCCCAGCGCCATGACGGCGCCGAACAGGCCGGCGTACTTGCCGCGGTCGCGCGGGCTGATGATGTCGGCCATGATGATCTGGCTGAGGGCGGCGAGGCCACCGGCGCCGAGGCCCTGCAGCACGCGGAAGCCGATCAGGGTTCCGGTGTCCTGGGAGAAGCCGGCGAGGGCAGAGCCGAGCACGAAGATCACGAGAGCGAGCTGGATGAGCAGTTTGCGGTTGAACAGATCGGCGAATTTGCCCCAGATGGGCGTGGAGACCGTGGTGGCGAGCAGCGTCGCGGTGATGACCCACGTATACGAGGACTGACCACCGTCGAGGTCCGAGATGATCACGGGCAGCGAGGTGCTGACAACCGTGCCGGCGAGGATGGAGACGAACATGCCCAGCAGCAGACCGGAGAGAGCCTCGAGAACCTGGCGCTGGGTCATGCTGCCGTCAGCCGAAATCGGTTGACGGGATGTGGCTGGTGTGCGGCGTGACGCGCGTGACATGAAGCTCCCAAGATGTAATTGACAGATATCAACTATATACATTTAGTGGACAGTATTCAACTACTTTGACCGGATGCTGCGAGTTGCGCTGCCGCCGTGCGTGACATAGAGTCATCCTTAGCCACAGACCGCCGGTTGTTGCTTTGCGCAGAAATGCTCGGAGTGACCGAAGGTTCATTCACGTGAACGGCCCGCGCAGGTGTTCGAAGTAAGTTGTCAGTCTTATGGATTGTGACCCAGC
>NZ_JPRS01000187.1 GCF_000738085.1 Cryobacterium sp. MLB-32 | reverse complement strand
CCGGGCATGTGGGCCTTCGAGCGCGCCAACGCGCAGTTGCGCACCGAGCTCGCCGAGCTCGAGGAACGCACCCGCCGCCGCGACATCCTCTTCGACGACGAGGCCGTGTTCGAGTTCTACCAGCGACGCATCCCGGCCGAGGTGTCCTCCACCAAGAGCTTCGAGGGCTGGTGGCGCAAGGCGCGGCTTGAGACGCCGCAGCTGCTCACCATGACAGCGGACGCCCTCGTGGCCGACGACTCCCCCGAGATCGACGAGGGCGTGTTCCCACCCAGCTGGCAGCAGGGCGACCAGCGGCTCTCCCTCAACTACCGCTTCGAGCCGGGTGCGGAGGACGACGGCGTGTCCCGTGCGCGTTCCGCTGGCCCTGCTCGCTCGGCTCTCGCCGAACGGCTTCGACTGGCAGGTGCCCGGACTGCGCGCGGAACTTGTGACCGCCCTGATCAAGTCGCTGCCCAAGAACATTCGTCGCAATGTGGTGCCCGCGGCGGACTGGGCGGCCCGGTTGCTCGCCGAACTACCGCCGGAACCGGGAATCGTGCAGACCCTCCCCACCGAGGTCCCGGAGAAGTCGTTCGCGGCCACGCTCGCGGCGCTCATCCAAAAGCTGACCTATGTTCCGGTCACCGAGCGGGACTTCGACCTCAGCCGCATACCCTCGCACCTGCGAGTCACCTTCGAGGTCACCGACGAGCGCGGTCGCACGGTCGCATCCGACAAGGACCTCGCCGACCTGCAACGCCGGCTGGGCACACGGGTGCGCGACAGCGTCGCCAAAGCCACGAGCGCGGCGGCACCGGCGAACGCCATCGAACGCACGGGCCTCACCACCTGGGACTTCACCGAGCTGCCCCGCTTCCTCGATACCAAGCAGGGCGACAACACCATTCGCGGGTACCCGACGCTGGTCGACGACGGTGACTCGGTCTCCATCCGCATGATGAGCACCGAGATCGAGCAGGCGCGGGCCCTGCCCCGCGGCGTGCGGCGCCTGCTGCTGCTCGCCACACCGTCCCCGTCGGCGTATGTGCAGCAGCACCTGACCGCCGCCGAGAAACTCAGCCTGGCCACGAGCCCCTACAAGAACACTCCGGCCCTGTTCGAGGATTGCCTCGCCGCCGCCATCGACGATGTGCTCTACCGGGTGCGCCCCGACGGGCAGGTCTTCATGAAGGCCGAGTTCACCAACATCCGCGATCGGGTCTCGGGCGTCGTGATGGATTCCATGTTTGAAACGGTCGGCCTCGTCGCCCGCGTTCTCGCGGCCGGTCGCACCGCCGACAAGGCGCTCAAGGCTGCCACGAGCATGGCGCTGCTTCCGGGCATCAGCGATGCCCGCGGACAGTTGGCGGCCCTCATCTACCCGGGTTTCGTGAGCGAGACGGGGCTCGCCCAGTTGCGCCACCTGCCCCGGTATCTCGGCGGCATCAGCGCGCGCATCCCCAAGCTCGTCGACAATCCGGGCCGTGACCGGGTCTGGATGAACGAGGCCCAGGCGGCCACGACCAAGTTCGAGAATGCGGGCGGCACCATGCCGCTCGCCGCGGATGCCGCGGCGAACCTGGTACGCGCCCGCTGGATGATCGAGGAGCTGCGCATCAGCCTGTTCGCGCAGGAGCTGAAGGCCGCCGAGTCCGTCTCCCTGCAGCGCATCCAGAAGGTTCTCGTCGGCTAGGGCCGCCCCAGATCGCATAACTCCTGCGAATCGAGACGGCCCAGCCGGACTTCCGCGTGATTCCGGGGCAGAATTCTGGACGGCCGAGAATCTGCAGGAGTTATGCCATGAGGGTGGCCTGTGGGACGGCGGCTAGAGCACCTTCGAGAGGAAGGCCTGCGTGCGCTTGTGCTGCGGGTTGGTCAGCACCTCAGTGGGGTCCCCGGATTCAACGACCACGCCGCCGTCCATGAACACGAGCGAATCGGCGACCTCCTTGGCAAAGCCCATCTCGTGGGTGACCACGATCATGGTCATGCCGTCGCGAGCGAGGTTCTGCATCACGTCAAGAACCTCACCAACAAGCTCGGGGTCGAGCGCGCTGGTCGGCTCGTCGAAGAGCATGAGCTTGGGCTCCATCGCGAGCGCGCGGGCAATCGCCACGCGCTGCTGCTGACCGCCAGAGAGGTGAGCCGGGTAGTAGTCGGCCCGCTCCGCGAGACCGACCCGAGCCAGGAGGGCACGCGCATTCGCTTCGACGGATGCCTTCGAGAGCCCCTTCACCCGAATTGGCGCTTCCATCACGTTCTGCAGTGCGGTCATGTGCGGAAACAGGTTGAACCGTTGGAACACCATGCCGATATTGCGGCGCTGGCGGGCGGCTTCCTTGGGGTGCATCTCGTAGAGCTTGCCGTTCGACTCCCGATAGCCGATAAGGTCACCGTCCACGCTGAGACGACCGGCCGAGACGACCTCCAAGTGATTGATGCAGCGCAGGAAGGTGGACTTGCCCGAACCGCTCGGTCCGACCAGGCACATCACCTCGCCACGCTTGACCTCAAGGGAGATGCCCTTGAGCACCTCGTTGGAACCGAAGCTCTTGGAGACGGCCTCGGCCACCACCATGGGAACGGCCTTCGCCGTGCCCGTCGCTGTTGTATCGCTCATCGAGCATCTCCGTTCGGGGAATCGCTCGGCGGCTGGAGTGGCGGCTGCGCCGGCTTGGAGGGCACCACGACGGTCGGCTGTCCGCCGCCCGGAACATCGGGAACAACGGCGGTGAAGGCTCCGGTGGCGTCGTCCGCCTTGCGATCCGGTCGTCGATCCCCAATGCCCCGCGCGAAGCGCTTCTCCAGGAAGTACTGGCCCACCATAAGGATCGAGGTGAAGAACAGGTACCAAATCGACGCCACAATGAGCATGGGAACGGGGTTGAACGTCTCGGCGGAGATATCCCGCGAGCGCGTATAGAGCTCCAGCGTGAACGGGATGGCCGTGACGAGCGAGGTCGTCTTGAGCATCGAGATGACTTCGTTGCCGGCGGGAGGGATGATCACCCGCATCGACTGCGGAATAATGATGCGCGTCATGGTCTGGAACCAGCTCATTCCGAGCGCGGTGGCGGCCTCGTCCTGCCCGCTGTCCACGGACAGCAGTCCTGCCCGCACGATTTCCGCCATGTAGGCGGCCTCGTTGAGCGCGAGCCCGACGATTGCCAGCACGAACGCGCTCATGGCGACCTTGGTCGAGATCGACATCCACGGTTCCGTGAAGGGCAGTCCGATGTCGATGGACTGATAGATGGTGCCGATCAGGCCCCAGAACACGAGCTGCACGTAGATCGGGGTGCCACGGAAGATCCAGAGATACACCCAGGCGATGCTGTTGACCACCGGATTCGGTGACAGACGCATGACGGCGAGCACGACGCCCAGGATGATGGCGATGACCATCGAGTACACCGTCAGTTGCAGGGTGACGAAGGCGGCCTGGGAGATTCTCTGGTCGAAGAGGTATTTGGCCAC
>NZ_JPRS01000186.1 GCF_000738085.1 Cryobacterium sp. MLB-32 | reverse complement strand
ATACGAGCTTTCCTCACATAATCGTGAGTGATTTTTCCTCATTCATCAGGTGAATTATCCTCAGTCACCGGAAATGCTACCGCGCCGATTCAGCGGCACCCGAAGGGGGACTAGGCCCGTATTCCGAAGCGAACATATATTTTCGATATCGCTCGGGCATCAGCTACCGGCGCCACACAGAACGGAATCTCACCATGAAGCTTTTCACCAAGGTTCACGCACTCATCAACAGCCTGCGCTCCGAAGACGAGGGCGCCACCGCCGTGGAGTACGGCTTGATGGTTTCGCTCATCGCCGTGGTCATCATCAGCGCCGTCGCGCTGATCGGTACGAACCTCGACACGATGTTCGACAATGTCGGAACCAGTATCAAGAAGACGGTCTAGTCGACCCGTATTTCTGCACGGCGCCACGGCAGCGACCGAGTCCGGTCGCTGTCGTCGCACCGTTCGCGCCCCACGTACCCGAAGGACAGATCATGCGCCGTCTCCGCCACCTGCGTGACGACCGCGGCGCCGCCGCCGTCGAGTTCGCGCTCGTGCTCCCGGTGCTGCTGCTGCTCATCTTCGGCCTGATGGAATTCGGTCGGCTCTACAACGTACAGATCTCCCTGTCCAACGCGGCACGAGAGGGCGCCCGGACCATGGCGATCGAGAACAGCCCGGTTGCGGCTCGTGCCGCGGCCGTTGCCGCTGCTCCCTCCATCACGCCCGTGATCTCGACGTCGCAGATCGCCATCAGCCCCAACACGAATTGTGTGCCCGGTAGCACCGCCACGGTTGTCATCACCTACACCGTTGCGCTCATGACCGGCTGGTTCGGTCCCAACCTCACGCTGACCGGAACGGGAGCAATGCGATGCGGGGAATGATGCGCAGCCTGCGTGGCGAGGAAGGTGCGTCCGCGATCGTGGTGGCCCTCCTGCTGATCCCCATCCTCGGTTCATGGCCATCGCCCTCGACGTGGGCGCCCTCTACGCGGAACGCGCCCAACTTCAAAACGGTGCGGATGCCGCCGCCCTCGCCATCGCCCAGGAATGTGCGGGCCCAGGCTGCGCTGGAGCAGCCGCCCTGGCAGCGTCCTATGCAAACGCCAACGCGAACGACGGCGCCGCGACGGCACTTACTCCCACGTTCCCGAGTGCCCGCACGGTGACTGTCACCACAACCACGCGGGTGGCTGGCACGAATGCTCCCGCGATCCACCATCCCTTTGCTGCTTTCATCGGGCACGACTCATCGTCCGTTCAGGCCTCCGCCACCGCCGAATGGGGCTACCCGGGTGCCGCCCGAGTCGCGCTGCCGCTCGCGCTGTCGCTGTGCCAGGTTCCCTCCCATTTCACCGGCGCGCGGGTGGTTCTGGACTTCGGCTCGAGTACCGGATGCACCTCATCGGGGGCTGCCGTTCCCGGGGGCTTCGGCTGGCTCGTGCCCACCGGGGGGGACTGCGGCATGCTCGTCGACAGCCGGGTGTGGCAGACCCAGTCACGTCCCGGCAATAACTTTCCCGCGGCCTGTGATCCGACGCTCGGTGGACTCGCCGGCCAGACCATCCTGATCCCGGTGTACAACAGGGCGGACGCTTCCGGCACGAATGCCCTGTACCGCATATATGGCTTTGTGGCCTTCACCGTCACGGGATGGAATTTCTCCGGCGGGGGGCCCACGGCACGCTACCGGGATGACACGTCTGCCCCGGACTGCACCGGAACCTGCCGGGGTCTCCAAGGTTTCTTCACCGACCGGGTCTCCCTCGACGGCTCCGTAACCGATCTGGATGGCCCCGACCTCGGCGCATCCGTTATTCGTCTCATCAACTAGGACAACTATGAAATCCCGACTCATCGGTGCCGTTCTGGCCATCGTCATCGCTCTCGGTGGCGCGGTCAGCCTGATCGGTTACGTCCAGGGGGCCGACGCCCGCGCCGCCGACGGTGCCTCGTTCGTGTCGTCGATCGTCGTGACGACCGAGATTCCTGCCGGCACGCCGGCGGATGCCCTCAGCGAATTCGTGACCGTGAAGCAGATCCCGGCACTCGCCGCCGTGCCGGGGCGCGTGAGCGATCTGTCCGACCTCACCGGGCTTGTCAGCGGCGTGGCGCTCATGCCGGGGGAGCAATTGCTGACGAGCCGCTTCATCGACCCCGCGAGCCTCTCCATCCGCGGCGGGGTGCCTCTTCCGGATGGAATGCAGGCGGTGACCGTGGCCCTTCCGGTGGAGAACGTGGTGGGGGGAGAGGTCACCGCGAACGACACGGTCGGTGTGCTCATCTCGGCGACGGTGAGGCGCGGCGATGCGGATCTTCCCACCACGGGACAGGTCTTGCACAAGGTGCTCGTCCTGAGGGTTCAACCGGGAACATCCGTCACGCCGGGTGCCGGCGCGACCGATGCGCCCGCGGCATCAGATGGTCCGGTTGCCACGCTCATGGTCACGGTGGCTCTCTCTGCGGCAGACGTGGAAACCCTGGTGTGGGGCCAGCAATTCGGAAGTCTCTGGCTCACCCTCGAGCCCGCGGCGGCGGACGAAAGCGGATCGCGCTCGGTCGACGGAAGCACCGTGTTCCCGTGAGCACCATTGAGTTGAATGAAGCCGGGGTCGCGGGTTCCCCGGCATCCGGCTCCCCTCGCGTGATCACCGTTTTCTCTCCCCGGGGAGGCGTGGGCAAGAGCACCATTGCTGTCAACACCGCGGTCGGGCTCGCGCGGGTTGCGCCGCTTGAGGTGGTGCTCGTCGACGCTGACGTGCAATTCGGCGATGTCGCGACCTTTCTCGATCTCACCCCGGCCCACACCCTGCCTGACATGGTGGCGGATGCGCCCGCCGCGGATGTCCTTGTTCTGAAGACCCTGCTGACCGTGCACCCCGGCGGTTACTACGTTGTGTGCGGGGCGGCGTCACCGGTCGACGGCGACCGGGTCACCGGAGAACAACTGGCGCATTTGATCGACCAGCTGACGGACGTCTTTCGTTTCGTCATCGTGGACACGTCTCCGGGCCTCGGAGAGCATGCCCTGGCCATGATCGAAAAGGCAACGGATGCGGTTGCCGTATGTCAGCTGTCCGTGCCGAGCATCCGTGCGCTCGGTACGGCGCTTGGTGTGCTGGAGAGCCTGGGAATCACGCCGGCGCTCCGCCATGTGGTGCTGAACATTGTCGACAAGAAGAGTGGTCTCAGCCGCGCCGACGCTGAGGCCATCCTCGGTCGGAGCGTGGACATCGTCATTCCGCGGTCGAGCACGGTGGCGCTATCCGCCAATCGTGGAGTTCCATTTGTCGACGAGAGCCCCCGATCGTCTGCCGCCCGCGCGCTCCATGCCCTGGTTACCCGGTGTGCAGCGGTGCCGACCGACGGTCCCATTCCGTCGACCGCGGTGCCGGGTCGTGTGAACCGACGGAAGGCCGGTCAATGAAACTCACCGATCGTATGGACGCCCTGCGCGGCCGAGCTGCCCGTCCCATCGTGGCGGCACCGGGCAGCCAAAGCACCGAGGCATCCGCATTCGCTCCGGCCCCTGGTCTTGCCCCGGCCGTCGCTCCGCCCGTGACGTCACCGGCCCCCACCCCGTCATCCGCGGCACCGGTGCCCGGTGCGCAACGGCAGGCGCTCGCGGAGCTCAAGGAGCGCGCCGCGCAGGAGCTATTTGAGCGCATTGGTTCGCGCATGAACGACTCAACTCTCACCGAAGACAAGCTGCAGGCGTACGCGCGGGCAGAGCTCGTGGAAATCGTCGCCCGGGAACAGGTTCCGCTCACTGGTCAGGAACGGGCGCGCCTGATTCGTGAAATCGACGCGGACGTGCTCGGTTTCGGTCCGCTCGAGACGCTGCTCGAAGACCCGGACATCACGGAGATCATGGTGAACGGTCCCGATCAGGTGTACGTCGAACGGGCCGGCCGCCTGCAACCCAGCGGCATGAACTTCACCTCCGAGGAACAGCTTCGGCGAGTGATCGAGCGCATCGTCTCGAAGGTGGGACGCCGCATCGACGAGTCGTCGCCGATGGTCGACGCCCGCCTCGCGGACGGCTCCCGAGTGAACGCGATTATTCCCCCGCTGGCCGTGAACGGCTCGGCCCTCACCATTCGCAAGTTCTCCCGAGACCCGTTCATGATCTCGGACCTGATCGGGTTTGGCACCGTGACAGCGGACATGGCCACCCTGCTGGAGGCCTGCGTGAAGGCTCGCCTCAACATCATCGTGTCCGGGGGCACCGGCACGGGAAAGACGACGCTGCTGAACGTGCTGTCATCGTTCATCCCGTCCGACGAGCGAATCGTGACCATCGAAGACGCCGTGGAACTGCAACTCCAGCAGGATCATGTTGTTCGGCTGGAGGCGCGACCGGCCAACATCGAGGGCAAGGGCGAAATCACCATTCGCGATCTGGTGCGCAATTCCCTGCGGATGCGTCCCGACCGAATCGTGATCGGTGAGTGCCGCGGTGGCGAGAGCCTGGACATGCTGCAGGCCATGAATACCGGCCACGACGGCTCGCTGTCGACCGTGCATGCCAACACGCCTCGCGACGCGATCGCGCGCTTGGAAACACTCGTTCTGATGGCCGGTATGGACCTGCCCCTCAGGGCTGTGCGCGAACAGATCACGTCGGCGGTCGACGTGATCGTGCAGATTTCCCGGTTGAAAGATGGAACACGGCGGGTGACGCACGTCACGGAGGTGCAAGGCATGGAGGGGGACACCGTCACCCTGCAGGATGCTTTCACCTTCGATTACGCCGCCGGTGTGGACCCGGGCGGCCGCTTCCTCGGTCATGCCGTTGCAACGGGCATCCGTCCGCGCTTCACGGAGAGGTTTCACGACCTGGGAATTTACGTGGCGCCGGAAGTCTTCGGGCGCGTCACGCAGGGCGGCGCGTCACGGTGAGCGGACTTCTCCTCTATATGGGATTCGTCCTCGCGCTGGTGGCCATGCTCATCCTGGTCCGTGTGGTCATTTGGCCGCCCGAACCCCGCGTGGCGCTCGCCAGGCGGAGGGCGGTCGGTACCGTGCATGTCACGCGTCTGTCTCGGGTGACGGCTCGCACCGTCGACGTCATCGATGGCGTCATCAGTCGGCGTCCCACAGCCCTGTTCGACGCCGCGCGCCTGGAACAGGCCAGTATCCGCCTGAACCCACCATCCTTTGTGCTGATGGTGCTGTGTGCGGCTGCGGTGCTCGCCGCCTGCGGGTTGCTGCTCGCCGAGGGCGTCGTCGCAACGGCAGTGCTCATGTGCGTCTGTGCCGCTCTCGCACCATTGGGTGCACACGTCCTCGTGTCGGTACGGACCAGCCGACGTCGGGCCAGGTTCACCGAACAGCTCGACGACACCCTGACGTTCCTGGCCGGCGGTCTCCGGTCCGGGCACAGTCTGCTGCGGGTCATTGATGCGGTGTCGCAGGAGGCCGGGGCGCCGACAAACGAGGAATTCGCCCGGGTCGTGAACGAGACGAGGCTGGGCCGCGACCTCGCCGAGGCGTTGGAAGCCACGGCGGTGCGCATGCACAACGAGGACTTCCAGTGGGTCGCGCAGGCGATCGCCATCAACCGTGACGTCGGCGGTAAGCTCTCCGATGTCTTCGACCAGGTCAGCACAACCATTCGAGAACGAAACCAGATCCGTCGGCAGGTGAGCGCGCTCAGCGCCGAGGGCAAAATGTCGGCCTGGGTTCTTCTGGCGCTGCCGGTCGGAGTGTTCGTTTTCCTTCTGGTGGCGCAACCTACCTACTTCGCCGGCTTCTTCGTGAGCATCTGGGGTTATGTCGCCCTCGCACTCGCCGTTGTTCTGATGGCCGTGGGCTCGGTCTGGATGATGGCCGCCGTCAAAGTGAAATTCTAGGAGTCGGATTCATGTCTTTTCTTGCATACGCGGCCGCCGTGGCTCTGGCCGGCGGAATCGGCGCGGTCGTCTTTCTCGCGGTGGCCGCCGGGTGGCCGAGCCGCGCGAGCGTCGCCGGCGGCACCCCTCGAAAGTCTTTGCACACCATGCCGGCACTGCTGCGCACGCTTGCTCCTGCCGCCTATCTCGGCATGCTCGAGCGTCGCCTTGCTCTTGCCGGTCGACCCTCCGGGTGGACCGTCGAGCGGATCTTCATCGTCAAGCCGCTGCTCACGGCGCTGGGCGTCGGGCTCGCAGCCCTGTGGATCAGCGCCGATCCCGTTCCCCTGCGGATACTGCTGGGCGCTGTCTTGGTTGCACTGTGCTTCTTTGTGCCGGACCTGTTGCTCTCTAGCAGGGCACAGGAACGACAGGAGAAAATCCAGCTTGAACTGCCGGACATCCTGGACCAGATGACAATCTCGGTTGAAGCGGGGCTGAGCTTCGAGGCTGCCATGGCGAAAGTGGGCGGATCAGGCCGAGGGCCCCTCGCCGAGGAGTTGATCCGCACCCTGCAGGATATGAGTATGGGACGCAGCCGCAGAGACGCCTACCAGGCCCTGGCTGGTCGCACGTCATCGAACGACCTGCGTCGATTCACCCGATCGGTCGTCCAGGCGGACGCATACGGCGTTGCGATCTCCGATGTGCTGCAGGTGCAGGCGGGCGAAATGCGCCTGAAGCGGCGTCAGGCGGCGGAAGAGAAAGCGATGAAAGTTCCGGTGAAGGTACTCTTTCCGCTGATCTTCTGCATCCTGCCGGTGCTGTTCATCGTGTTGATGACGCCTGCCGCACTGAGCATCGCGAAGGCCTTCTCGTGAAGGACCGTGAACACACGCGCCCAGCTGCTATCTGGAGGGGTCGACGGGAATCGAACCCGCGTCATAAGTTTGGAAAACTCAGGCTCTACCATTGAGCTACGACCCCACACCCGTAATCTTGGGCACTCGAATATCGTAGTACATGAATCAGGGTGCGGAATGCCAGTGGGGGCACATCCAGCCGAAAGCCGTGCATTAGACTGGCTGAGGT
>NZ_JPRS01000185.1 GCF_000738085.1 Cryobacterium sp. MLB-32 | reverse complement strand
CCGGACGCCCGCAGACTCCTCAGCGCGGCACCGGCAACTCCGGCGGCGGCGGCGCATCCACGCGGCGCGCCAAGCAGGTCGACGAGCACGAAATCGTCACCGGCCGTAACTCGGTCGTCGAGGCGCTGCGCGCCAAGATTCCCGCCAGCGCCCTGTACATCGCCTCGCGTATCGAAATGGACGAGCGCGTCAAAGAGGTTCTCCTCCTGGCGACGAGCCGGAACATCCCGATCCTCGAGGTCATGCGTCCCGAGCTCGACCGCCTCGCCGGCCGCGACTCCGTGCACCAGGGGCTCGCGCTGAAGGTTCCGGCGTATGAGTACGCGCACCCGATGGAGCTGCTGCAGCTCACGATCAGCCGCGGCCACAAGCCGTTGTTCGTCGCCCTCGACGGCATCACCGATCCGCGCAACCTGGGTGCCATCATCCGCTCGACCGCAGCATTCGGCGGGCACGGCGTGATCGTGCCGCAGCGCCGTTCGGTGGGCGTCACCGCGTCGGCCTGGAAGACCTCCGCCGGCGCCGCGGCCCGCACACCCGTTGCCATGGCCAGCAACCTCACCCAGACTCTCAAGTCGCTCAAGGAGCAGGGCGTCTTCGTGCTCGGCCTCGACGGCGGCGGAGACGTTCAGCTGCCCGAGCTCGGTCAGGGCTTCGCCGAACGTCCGATCGTGATCGTCGTCGGCAGCGAGGGCAAGGGGCTGTCTCGCCTCGTCACCGAGACCTGCGACGCGATCGTTTCGATTCCGATCAGCGCCGATACCGAGTCGCTGAACGCCGGCATCGCAGTGGGTGTCACCCTCTACGAGGTCTCACGCCTGCGCGCTCAGATCAAGGCAGCAAAGCTCGCCAAGTAGCAGCGCCGTGCGTCACTCCATCGCGCGGCACTCGTGTGGCCAGGTGGGGCTCGTTCAGACGAGTGCCACCTGGCCACACACACTTGCCACGACGGCCGGCGGTGCGCTAGACCTTGAGCTTCCAGTCGTCGGCGTCGTCGGGGTCGGTCTCGTCGTCCGCGGCGTCTTCCGAACGGATGACGTGGATCGGCAGGGTGATGGACCCGGTGGGCGGGTCCATCATGGTGGCCTCGTCCCGGCGGTGGCGCAGCACGTCCTGCACATAGGAGCTCACGGCCTCCGCGAGCGGAATGTCACGTGACTGGTTCTGTGCCATGTACCAGCGGTGATCGAGCAGCTGGTGGAACACCTCGGCGCGCTCGAGCTTGCCGCGCATCTCCATCGGGATCGCCCGCACGACGGGCTCGAATACGCGCACGAGCCACTCGTGGGCAACCATCTCCTCGTCAGTTTCGAGCTTGCCGTACGCCGCGCGATACGAGTCGAGGTCGTTCAGCAGGCGCCGCGCCTGGTTCTCTTCGGCATCCAGGCCGGTCAGACGCAGCAGACGCCGCTGGTGGTGCCCGGCGTCGACAACCTTGGGCTGGATGCGCACCTTGGTGCCGTCCGAATCCGTCTTGATGGTGAGCTCTTCGATGTCGAAGCCAAGGTCGTTGAGGCGCTCGACGCGCTCGGTGATCCGCCATCTTTCCGAACTGGCAAAGGACTCCGAGCCGGTGAGTTCCTTCCACAGCGAGCGGTAGGCGGCGACGATGCCATTGCTCACGCGGATGGGGTCGAGTTCGTCGGCGACGCGGCCGCCGGCCTCGAGGTCCATCAGCTCGCCGGCGATGTTGACCCGAGCGATCTCCAGGTCGTTCTCGCGCTGGCCGTTCGAGAGTCCGCCGGCATAGAGCTGGCCGGTTTCGGCGTCGACGAGGTAGGCGGCGAAGGCTCCCGCGTCGCGGCGGAAGAGAGTATTCGAGAGCGACACGTCGCCCCAGAAGAAGCCCACCATATGCACGCGCACGAGCAGCACCGCCAGGGCGTCCACGAGCCGGGTGGCGGTATCGGGCCGCAGGGTGTGCGAATAGAGGGCACGGTAGGGCAGGGAAAATTTGAGGTGCCGGGTGACGAGCACAGACCGAAGGGGGTCGCCGTCCTCATCTGTACGGTTGGTGATCACGGCCACCGGCTCGACGCAGGGAACCTCGAGGCCCTGCAGATTGCGCAGCATGTCGTATTCGCCGCGGGCCATGTCACTGGTGGTTTCCTTGATGGCCACCACCCGACCGCTCAGGTGCGCGAAACGCACCAGGTGTCGCGAGAGTCCCTTCGGGAGCGAGGCGATGGTCTCATTCGGCCAGGCGTCGAGGGGGAGCTGCCAGGGCAGATCCAGCAGTGCGGGATCGGCGATAGCCGAGGTGATATTGAGGGAACCGCTCATGAAAACAGCCTAACTGTTGCACAAACGGCCGGACGGAGCGATGCTCCATCCGGCCGGAATTGCGTTGTGTGAGAAGTGGGCTGTTAGTCGGTGACCGCGCCGCCGAGGCGGAGGCCGCTCTCGGCGTCGAACACGTGCAGGTGGTTCGGCGTTGCGCTCAGGTACACGGTCTCGCCGGCATTCGGGTGCGAGCGGCCGTCGACGCGGGCGACGATGTCGGTGCGCTTGCCGTCGATGGTGGAGTGGCCGTAGAGGTAACCGTCGGCGCCGAGTTCTTCAACCAGGTCGACCTCGATCTGCAGGCCCTCCTCGCTGGTGGTGGACATCTGAATGTCCTCGGGGCGCACGCCCACGGTGACCTTCTTGCCGGCGACGCTCGCGAGGGTGTCGCGCTGCACCGGAATCGTCGAGGTACCGAATTTGATACCGCCGTCCACGGTGTCGGCGAGGAACAGGTTCATCGCCGGGCTGCCGATGAATCCGGCCACGAAGACGTTCTGCGGCTTCGCGTACAGGTCGCGGGGCGTGCCGACCTGCTGCAGAATGCCGTCTTTCAGAACGGCGATGCGGTCACCCATGGTGAGCGCCTCTGTCTGGTCGTGGGTCACGTAAACCGTGGTGACGCCGAGGCGACGCTGCAGGCTCGCGATCTGCGTACGGGTCTGCACGCGAAGCTTGGCGTCGAGGTTGGAGAGCGGCTCATCCATCAGGAAGACCTGGGGCTGACGCACAATGGCGCGGCCCATGGCCACGCGCTGACGCTGACCACCGGAGAGGGCCTTGGGCTTGCGGCTCAGGTACGGCTCGAGGTCGAGAAGCTTGGCGGCTTCGAGCACGCGGGCGGCGCGCTCGTCCTTGTTGATGCCGGCGATCTTGAGCGCGAAGCCCATGTTCTCAGCGACGGTCATGTGCGGGTAGAGCGCGTAGTTCTGGAAAACCATGGCGATGTCGCGGTCTTTCGGCGGGACATCCGTGACGTTGCGCTCACCGATGAAGATGTTGCCGTCGTTGACCTCTTCGAGGCCAGCGAGCATGCGCAGCGACGTGGACTTGCCGCAGCCGGAGGGGCCGACGAGAACGAGGAATTCGCCATCGGCGACCTGGAGGTCGAGCTGGTCGACAGCGGGGCGAGTGGAACCCGGGTAGAGGCGGGTTGCCTTATCGAAAGTGACTGAAGCCATGGTTATTAATCTCCTTCACCGGCAGGAACGTGCCGGACGATCCGTTGTGAATAGGATTTGTCGTGCCCGAAACCTGCGTCAGTGAAGATGCCGAACCTTTTCATTATGGCATACGGCCCCTGCCGCTCGGCGGCGGGTCGGGCGAGGGGGACAGACACGAGGGACACCCGTGTGGTCGACTCCCAGCGGATGGTCGTATTATTTGCTAGTGCACCAGCATTAAACCCGGTGGCGAACCTTTACCGTGTGGAGCGAA
>NZ_JPRS01000184.1 GCF_000738085.1 Cryobacterium sp. MLB-32 | reverse complement strand
TGATCGATGCCGATGGTGAAGAGGTGCCGAAAGCGTTCCTGCGACTGCAGCCGGAGGCCACGCTCACCGGGGAAGACATCATGATCTGGGTCGCCGATCGGGTGGCCCCGCACAAGAAGGTTCGACAGGTGGAAATGATCGACTTCATCCCGAAGTCGGCGTCAGGCAAGATCCTGCGCAAGGATCTGCGGTCAAAAGGAGCGCTCGTATGAGTACCAACACTGAAGAATTCGACTACATCGTCGTCGGTGCCGGATCGGCCGGAGCAGCTGTCGCAGCTCGACTCACCGAAGACGCGAGTATCTCCGTTCTACTGCTCGAAGCCGGTGGTGTCGACGATAAGCAGGAAATCGTCATCCCGGCCGCGTTCCCGAAGCTGTTCAAGTCCGATGCCGACTGGAATTACCAGACCGAGCCGCAGGCAGAGCTGACGGGGCGGTCGATCTACTGGCCACGTGGCAAGGTGCTGGGCGGCTCCTCCTCCCTGAACGCCATGATGTGGGTGCGCGGATTCGCGGCCGACTATGACAACTGGGCACGGCTCGCCAGCCCCGACTGGTCGTACGAGGCGCTCCTGCCGTATTTCCGCAAGGCGGAGGCGGTGGAGGGCAACAGTGATCCCGACCAGGGCACGGACGGCGCGAATTCGATCTCGCATCAGCGCAGTCCTCGATCGCATACGGCCACCTTTCTTGAGGCTGCCGTCGAGGTCGGAATGCCACTCGTCGCGCCGAACTCGGCAAACCCGGAAGGGGTCAGCCAAACGATGGTGAGCCAGCGTGGCGGCATGCGGCACAACACGTCGGCGGCCTACCTGGCGCCGGCAGCCGAGCGCTCCAACCTGGTCGTTCGCACCGGGGCACACGCCACCCGCGTGCTGTTCGAGGGAACCCGCGCTGTCGGTGTCGAGTACCTCAGCGAGGGCACCCCAACCTCCGTCTTCGCGCGCCGCGAGATCGTGCTGAGCGGCGGGGCGGTGAACACACCGCAGTTGCTCATGCTGTCGGGCATCGGTGATGCGACGCACCTCCGCTCCCTGGGAATCACCGTGCTCGTCGATGCTCCCGAGGTCGGGTTGAACATGCGCGACCACCTGTTCGCGGCGCTCGCCGTCGAGACCGACGATGACACCCTCTTCGGTGCCGAGACCGAGGAACAGCTCAACGACTTCGTCTCGCAGCAACGCGGCATGCTCACCTCCAACATTGCGGAGGCGTACGGTTTCGTCAAGACCGACCCATCGCTCGCTTTCCCCGACATCGAGGTGCTCTTCGCGGCCGTGCCCTACATCGGTGAGGGGCTCGTGGCCGCGCCGCGGCACGGCGTCAGTGTCGGCGCTATTCTGCTGCGGCCCAAGAGCCTCGGAACCGTACGACTCGCCTCCGCCGATCCGCTCGCGAAACCCCTGATCGATCCCAATTACCTGAATGATCCGAACGGAGAAGACCGTGACACCTTGCTCGCGGGCCTCGGCGTGTGCGAGCGTATTCTCGCCGCCACGGCCTTCGCTCCCACGCGGGGTGACGGCACGTTCATCCAACCCGCCGGGTCGGATGCTCAGACAGCGGCCGAGCGAGATGCCACGGTGATCGATAAGTTCTCGCCGACCCTGTACCACCCGACGAGCACCGCTCGCATGGGATCGGATGCGGGATCGGTGGTCGACCCAGAGCTGCGTGTTCGCGGCGTTCAGGGACTGCGCATCGCCGACGCGTCGATCATGCCGGAGATCATCCGAGGGCACACGAATGCTCCATCCATCATCATCGGCGAGAAGGCGGCTGATCTCCTGCGCGCATCGGTGCCGACCAGGGTGGAAGCGGCTTCGGTTCGTTGAGGTGGATCCGGCGACGGGGATCGCGCGACAGCGCGCATCCATCCGTCGCCGGATCACGCTGGATTCCGATCGTGGGCGTGGCGACGCGGTCGGCCGCGCTGGCGATGGTGTTGAGTTCCCCACGCGCCCGCCTCAAGCGCGGCGCCTTTGTAGGATTACAACGCCAATGGCGGTGGATTGTCGGCAGAGTTGTAGGGAATCGGCACAAACCGGAACAGATGCTGAGGTCTCACCACGGCACCGACATCCATGGCTACGCTGTCACGCATGAGTGAATTTCGTCCCCAGACAGCCGATATAGCTTTCACGCTCCAGCACGTGGTCGGGTATCCCGGTGTAGCTGCGTTGCCCGGATTCGAGAATGCGGACCTCGACACGGTCGTCGATCTCCTGGAGCAGTGCGGCCAGTTCATGGCCGAGGTGGTCGGCCCCACCAACCGTGCCGGCGATGTGCAGGGCGCCAGGCGCGAGCCGGATGGCACCGTCGTCACCTCCCCGGGCTTCAAGGACGCCTACCGCCAGTACGTTGACACAGGCTGGGGCGCGGTGCCGCTGCCCGAGGAATTCGGTGGCGGTGATTTTCCGCACACGATCGGTTTGGCCATCCAGGAGCTGATGAGCACCGCCAACGTGGCCTTCGCGCTCTGCCCGTTGCTAACCCAGGGCGCCATTGAGGCGCTCCTGTACGGCGGCAGCGATGAACTCAAACAGCGTTTTCTCCCGAAGATGGTCAACGGGGAGTGGACCGGGAGCATGAACCTCACCGAACCCCAGGCGGGGTCCGACGTGGGCGCGCTCACCACCCGGGCCGTCAAGCGTGACGACGGAAGCTACGCGATCACCGGTCAGAAGATCTACATCACCTACGGTGACCACGACATGGCAGAGCAAATTGTTCATCTCGTGCTCGCCCGCCTTGAAGGCGCCCCCGCCGGAACCAAGGGCATTTCGTGCTTTATTGTGCCCAAGTTCCTTGTGAACGACGACGGGTCCCTCGGCGAGCGCAACGGCGTGTCCGCGCTGTCGCTCGAGCACAAGCTCGGCATCCACGGGTCCCCCACCTGCGTGCTCGACTATGACGGTGCCACTGGGTATCTCGTGGGCGAGGAGAACCGGGGCATGCAGATCATGTTCGTCATGATGAACAGTGCGCGCGTTTCGGTGGGAATGCAGGCCGTCGGGATCAGCGAGCGCGCCTATCAGCAGTCGCTCGAGTTTGCCCAGCTTCGGCGTCAGGGTCGGGCCATCGGCGCCACGGAACGCGACTCGGCCATCATCGACTTTCCCGACGTGCGTCGCATGCTGATGACGCAGAAGACCTACATCGCCGCCGCACGCCGGCTCATGCTGCTGAACGCGGTGTACGTCGACCAGAGTACGCACAACCCGGATGCCGCGGTGCGCGCCAGGGCCGACGAGATTGCCGGTCTGCTGACGCCGATCTGCAAGGCCTTCGGCAGTGACCTCGGCAATGAGCTCACCTCCCTCGCCCTGCAAATCCATGGCGGAATGGGCTTCATCGAGGAAACCGGTGCGGCCCAGCACTATCGCGACGTGCGCATCATGGCAATCTACGAAGGCACCAACGGTATCCAGGCCGCGGACCTCGTCGGTCGCAAGTTGGGTGTGCGTGGGGGCGATTCCGCACTCGAGTTTCTCGCGACCATGCGCGATATCCTGCCGGAACTGGCCGCTGCCGGCGACGAGTTCGACTCCATCCGCCAGGCCCTCGATGCGCAACTGGGTGCACTCGACACCGCAACCGAATGGATGCTCCGCACCGGTCCGGCGGACCCGAACGCGGTGCTCGCCGGTTCCGTGCCGTATCTGCGGATGTGGGGACTCTGCGTCGGCGGCTGGCTGCTGGCTCGTTCCGCTCTCGCCGGTGCCGCCACGGGAGACGCGCAGCAGGCCGAAACTCAGCTCGTGATGGCCCGGTTCTACGCTCAGCAGCTGCTGCCGGCGTGCGCCGGTCTGCTCGGCGCCGCGACCGCCGGTGCCGACGACTTGTTCGCGCTCGACGTGGCGCAGCTCTCGGGCACCGAGCGCAGCGCGGTGTCGTCGCAGCGTTGATCGGTCATCCGCTCAGCACGGGCGGATGACCCGTACGGTGACGGGATACGACGCCATCACGCGGGACGTGACCTCAGCGAATGGACCGCCACGAACAGCACCACATGACGTGCCTGTTAGGTGGCCGGTCCCGAAATGGCTCCGGCCGGGCGGCGCCCGTAGAACACGTCCAGGATCGACTGGGTGGCCATCTGGAACAGGTGGGTCTCCGCATTGTCGGAGTACCAGGCACCGTGCGGGCTGAGGACCACGCCCGGGAGAGTCCTCACCCGCGCGGTCTCGCTCAGTGGCTCCTCCTCGAACACATCGAGGCCCGCGCCAGCCAGCTGTCCGCTTTCGATGGCATCGCACAGTGCATCGGTGTCGACAAGAGCACCGCGCGCCACATTCACCACGAAGGTCCCCGGGCGAAGCAGGGCCAACCTGGTGGAGTCAAGCAGGTGGTGAGTCTCGGGGACGAGCGGAACGTGCAGGCTCACGGCATCCGAGTTCTGCAGAGCAGACTCGACGGATTCAGCTCGCGAGACCCCGATCCGGGTGAAGACCTCAGCAGGGGTCAACGGATCGTACGCCTTGACGATCACGCCGAGGGACCTCAGGAGCACCGCCACGGCTTGGGCAATCCGACCGAATCCCACCAGTCCGACCACGGCCCCGCGAATTCGCTTCGGACCACTGAGCGTCACGTCCCATTCCCCGCGGCGAACGCTCGCATCGAGGGCGGGGATCGCTCGCAATCCACCCAGGAGTAGTGCCACAGTGTGCTCAGCGACTTCGTCCGTGCAGTAGCCCGCAGCTGTGCTGACCCACGCTCCGACGGCATTCACGGCCTCAACCGGAACATGGTCGTACCCGGTGGAGCTCACGGCAATGACGCGAAGTCCGGTCAGGTTCGCGACCCCCACCTCGGTGAGCGGGGTTTCCGGGCCGAGGACCACCGCGAAAACCTCGCCCGACGGCGGCAGGGTTGTCGCCGCCACCACATCGAAATGCACGGCGTCTTCCCCCAACGCCGTCTCAATCTGGGCAACGGATGCGAAAGGGTCCATCACGAGGATCCTGCGGCGGGAAGTCATTTCAACACACGGGACAAGAATGCTTTCGTGCGATGGTGGGTCGGCGCGTCGAAGACCTGCTCCGGACGACCGGTCTCCACGATCACACCGTGGTCCATGAAGACAACGTTGTCGGCCACCTCCCGGGCGAATCCGATTTCGTGAGTCACGACAATCATGGTCACGCCGGTTGAGGCAAGGCTGCGCATTACATCAAGAACTTCGCCGACCAGTTCCGGGTCCAGGGCGGATGTGGGCTCGTCGAACAGCATGACTTTGGGCTGCATGGCAAGCGCGCGCGCAATCGCTACGCGCTGTTGCTGGCCTCCGGAGAGTTGGCTTGGATACCGGTCCCCCATCTCGGCGAGACCTACCCTCGCCAACAATCTCTGGGCTCGGTCGCGTAAAGCCGCTGCGCTCTCGCGGCGAAGTCGTGCGGGCGCTTCGGTGATGTTCTGCACCGCCGTCATGTGAGGAAACAGGTTGAAGCCTTGAAAAACCATGCCCAAGCCTTCGCGCTGGCGAGAGATGGCTTTGTTGCCCAGCTCGTGCAGCACATCGCCCTTCCGGCGGTAGCCGATCAGTTCACCGTCAACGGTGATGGTTCCGCTGTCGGGTTTTTCCAGGTGATTCAAGCAGCGCAACAGTGTTGATTTTCCACTGCCCGACGGGCCGAGCACACACGTCACTTCTCCCGATTTCACCTGAAGTGACACGTTCTTGAGAACGTCCACTGCACCGTATGACTTGAACAGATTCGCGGCGTCGACCATCAGCTGACCCGATGTTTCGCGACCCGTGGCGTCCTCGTCTTGTTCTCTCGTCACAATGGCTGTCCTATCGTCATTCAGCGCGCTCATGGGCGCACCCGGTCGGGGGTCAGATTGCGGAGGAGCTGGCGGAGCAGCGGCCGTCGGACGCTACGAGTGCTGCTGCGCATGAGTCGCCTCTCGAGCAAGAATTGCCCGAATGTGGCAATGGTGGTGAGGAGGAGGTACCAGACGGTGGCCACGAGCAGCATCTCCATCGGAGTGAAGTCTCTCGTGCCGATGTATTGGGCATTCGTCAGCAGGTCGCCAGCGCCGATGACAGCGACAAGTGACGTCATCTTGAGAAGAGTGATGAGCTCGTTTCCTGCGGGCGGGATGACCACTTTCATCGCCTGCGGAAGCACGATGCGTCGAAGGACTGCACCGTTCGGCATGCCGAGCGCGGCGCCGGCTTCCTTTTGGCCTGGGTGCACGGCGAGTATTCCGCCGCGCACGATCTCGGCCATGTAGGCGGCTTCGTTCAGGGCGAGCGCCAGCAGGGCAGCCATCACCGGGGTAATGAATACGTTGGTGTCGATGCTGAGTGCACCGAGTCCGAGCCGGGGAAAGAAAAGCGCCAGGTTGTACCAGAGCAGAAGCTGCACGAGCAGGGGCGTGCCGCGGAAAAGCCAGATGTATGCCCCGCTGACTGCAAAGAGTACGACGTTCTTGGACATACGCATGACGGCCAGCAGGATGCCACCCAGAACGCCAATAATGAGGCTCACGACGGTGAGCCAGACGGTCGTCCACAGACCCGACAGGATTGTGGGGTATGCCAGGTACTGGGCAATCACCTCCCACCGGATGGAATCGTTGGTTGCGATGGCGTTCACAAACGCGACAATC
>NZ_JPRS01000183.1 GCF_000738085.1 Cryobacterium sp. MLB-32 | reverse complement strand
TCAGAATTACCGGAATTCACGAAGACTCCTTCAGTCGACACGATCGGGCCTGTCAGATAGTCGGGCTCTCCCGATCTGACGTGGAGATCATCGGCATCCGCTCGGCCGATGGCCGTGGAGCCAGGGCCGGCAGACGTGACCGGAATCTCATAGATCGGATTGTTCATGGTGCATGTCCTTTTCGTTCTACGCCACAACTCTGAGAATCTCTTCAACGGACGTCAGACCCAGCAAAACCTTTGCCCAACCGTCTTCTCGCAGGGTGATCATGCCCTGCTCCTTGGCCGCTCGCAAAATCTCCGCGCTTGAGGCGCGGCTGACCGTGAGCCGCTCGATCTCCTCGGAGACCGTCATGACCTCGTGAACGGCGATGCGACCGCGATAGCCCGTCTTCGAGCAGCTGGCGCACCCGACGGGTCGGTAAATGAGCGGGGGCTGCAGGTCAGGGTCGACCGCGAAGTGCAGTAGCGCGAGGTCTGCCACCTCGCGGGTGTCCGGCAGCTTGCAGCGATCGCACAACCTGCGCGCGAGCCGCTGGGCGACAACGCAATCGAGTGCGGATCCGACAAGGAACGGTTCGATGCCCATCTCGGTGAGTCGCGTGATGGCACTCGGCGCGTTGTTCGTGTGCAGGGTCGACAGCACAAGGTGGCCGGTGAGCGCCGCCTCGATGGCGATCAGCGCCGTCTCATGGTCGCGGATCTCACCGATCAGCACGACGTCGGGGTCGGACCGCAGGATCGACCGCAGGGCACTCGCGAAGGTGAGTCCCGCCTTGGGGTTGACCTGCACCTGGTTGACGCCCTCCATGCGGTATTCCACCGGGTCTTCCACCGTGATCACATTGATCTCCGGACGGGCGACCGAGTTCAGGGTCGTGTAGAGCGTCGTGGATTTGCCGGACCCGGTCGGTCCCGTCACCAGAATCATGCCGTAGGGCTTGGAATACGCCGTCTTAAAGGCGTTGAAGTTGCCTTCAAGCAGGTTCAGGTCGCGCAGGCTCAATTTGGTGCTGGCGTTGTCGAGAATTCGCATCACGATCTTCTCGCCCCACACCGTGGGAAGCGTGGCGACCCGAAGGTCAATCTGGCGGCCGCCGTGACTCACCGACATTCGTCCGTCCTGAGGCTTGCGTCGCTCCGAGATGTCAATGTCACTCATGATCTTGAGCCGGGAGATCACGCCGTTCTGGATGCTCTTCGGCGCACGCTGCATTTCGTGCAGCACTCCATCGATGCGGTAGCGCACACCGAGGCTGTGCTCAGCGGGTTCGATGTGGATGTCCGATGCCCGGTCCTGAATGGCTTGGCTGACCAGCAAATTAACGAACCGCACAATGGGGGCGTCGTCGTCGAGAGAATCCGAGGCTCCGAACCCCGCCGATTCCGCAGGGGCATGCTCTTCCTCGAGCGTGGTCGTGAGGTTCGTGAGCTCGTCGTCGGCTCGGTGGTAACGGGCGATAGCCGCAAGCAAATCGGCCCGCTCCGCCACGACCTGCTTCACCTGCATCTTGGCAGCCTCACGCACGTCGTCCAATGCGAAGACATTGCCAGGGTCCACCATCGCCAGGAGGAGTCGACCCTCGGCAATCGCGATCGGCAGCACTTCATGGCGGCGGCAGACCGCCGGACTCACGAGCGCCACCGCGAGACGATCCACCGGGTAGTCGAGGAGTTCTACGAACGGCAGGTTCGCCTGTTGGGCCCGCGCTTTGGCGAACTGAAGTTCACTGATCACACCGCTGTCGACCAGCGCCCGCACCGCGCTCTCATCCGCCGGATCTCCGGCCATGAGCGTATCGAGCACCTCAATGGGCAGTAGACCATGAAGAATCAGAATTTCGGTAAGGGTAGCCACACGGACCTCCCCGATCAGATTCCTTGATTCTGAGCATATATCGAAAGCCAGCTGATCACCAGCGTTTTGAGCCCCATTTGGGGCACATGCCTCCACGAGAGCAACCCAACTCCCGTGATGATACGCAGTGTCACTGGAGACGCCTAAATCACCCCAGAATAGGCACTCAGCTCGCCAAATGTGACCCGGAGTGTCATACTCGTGCTGTTTCCCCCTGAGTTTCACGTTGTGGCGACGCTGAGTCGCCCAGTCCCCGCCCACACATTGGAGTGTCCGCATGACGACCGTTCTCAATCCCCTTCTCCCGGCCAGCGTCCAGAACTCCCCGGCCACCGGCCCCGCGCCCCGCCCGGCCATCGCCGACCCGGCGGCGCTCGGACTCGGCGCATTCGCCCTCACCACCTTTGTGCTCAGCCTCGCCAACTCCGGCATCATCCCCACCGCCGGCGCCGCCGTCGTCGGCCTCGCCCTGTTCTACGGCGGCATCGCCCAATTCGCCGCCGGGATGTGGGAGTTCATCAAGGGCAACACGTTCGGGGCGACCGCGTTCACGTCGTACGGGGCGTTCTGGCTGGCTTTCTGGTGGCTCCTCACGAACCCGGAAACGGAAGCAGCCGCCGGCGCGGCCGGCATCGGAGCGTTCCTTCTCGCCTGGACCATTTTCACCGCCTTCATGACCGTCGCCGCCCTGAAAACGAACGTCATGCTGGTGGCACTGTTCGCCGCGGCTACGCTCACCTTCCTTGCCCTGACCGTGGGTGCTTTCAGTGGCATCACCGGCATCCATCAGCTTGGCGGCTGGATCGGTCTCGTCACGGCCGGTATCGCCTGGTACGGATCGTTCGCCATCGTGACCAACACGACATGGAAGCGCACCGCCCTCCCCGTCGGCCACCTCCGCTAGCTCCATCACGCCCCCGAACCCCCGTCGCGTCCGTGAGGGGTGAGGGGGCGGGTTAACGACGGATGGCCCCTGCCGAAGCAGGGGCCATCCGGTGTTTCTCACCGAAGTGAGTTGCGCGCGATGTTAGTTGTACGTACCGGGAGTCAGGTCATCAGACGAGAAGCTGTCGAAATCGACGAAGCTCAGGTCACCCTCGACGAACGTGGCATCTTCGGTGAAGATGCGGTTCGGGTAACGCTCAGCCTTGGCTTCCTCGGTTGCCTCGACGCTGACGTCGCGGTAACGAGGGAGTCCGGTTCCGGCCGGGATCAACTTACCGATGATCACGTTCTCCTTGAGGCCCATCAGCGGGTCGCTCTTGCCTTCCATGGCCGCCTGGGTCAGAACCCGGGTGGTTTCCTGGAAGGAAGCGGCCGACAGCCAGGACTCGGTTGCCAGCGAAGCCTTGGTGATACCCATGACTTCCTGACGAGCCGAAGCTGTCTTCTTGCCCTCGGTGAGCGCGGCGCGGTTGAGGTCGTTGTACTTCAACCGGTCAACGAGCTCGCCCGGGAGCAGGCCCGAGTCGCCGTGCTCAACGACGGTGACCTTACGAAGCATCTGACGAACGATGACCTCGATGTGCTTGTCGTGAATCGGCACACCCTGTGAACGGTAGACCTGCTGGACACCTTCCACGAGGTGCTTCTGCACGGCACGCACACCCTTGACGCGAAGAACTTCCTTCGGGTCAACGGCACCGATGATGATCTGCTGTCCGAGCTCGACGTGCTGGCCATCCTCAACGAGAAGGGTCGAGCGCTTGAGCACCGGGTAGGCAATTGCTTCGTCACCGTTGTCGGGGGTCAGGATGACCTTTCGGCCCTTGTCCGAGTCCTCGATCGTGATGCGTCCGGCAGAGTCGACGATCGGCGACGCACCCTTGGGGGTACGAGCCTCGAAGAGCTCCTGAACACGCGGCAGACCCTGGGTGATGTCGTCAGCGGATGCCGACCCACCCGTGTGGAAGGTACGCATGGTCAGCTGGGTGCCGGGCTCACCGATGGACTGTGCGGCGATGATACCGACGGCCTCACCGATGTCGACGAGCTGGCCCGTGGCAAGCGAACGGCCGTAGCAGACCGCACACACACCGACGGCAGACTCACACGTGAGCACCGAACGAACCTTGATGGTCTCGATACCGGACGCGATGAGCTGTGCGATGAGCACGTCTCCCACGTCGGCGCCGGCCTCGGCCACGACAACGCCGGCAGCGTCGACCGCGGGTGCGGCCAGGCTGCGGGCGTAGACCGCGTTCTCGACGTTCGAGTGCACCCGAAGCACGCCGGACGAATCCCGCTCACCGATCGGGAGCTCAAGGCCCTTGGTCGTTCCACAGTCGTCTTCACGAATGATGACGTCCTGCGATACGTCCACCAGACGACGGGTGAGGTACCCCGAGTCGGCGGTACGCAGCGCGGTGTCGGCCAGTCCCTTACGAGCACCGTGAGTAGCAATGAAGTACTCGGCGACGGACAGGCCTTCGCGGTAGCTCGAGATGATCGGGCGAGGGATGATCTCACCCTTCGGGTTGTTCACGAGGCCTCGCATGCCGGCGATGTTACGCACCTGCAGCCAGTTACCACGAGCACCCGAGGTGACCATGCGGTTGATCGTGTTGTCGGCCGGGAAGTTCGCCTGCATGGCCGCGGCGACGTCTTCGGTCGCCTTCGTCCAAATCTGGATGAGCTCCTGGCGACGCTCGAGGTCGGTCGTGAGACCCTTCTCGAACTGCGACTGAACCTTCGCGGCCATCTTCTCGTAGCCGGCGACGATCTCCTTCTTGTTCGGAGGCGTCAGGATGTCGCTGAGCGCGACGGTCACACCGGAGCGAGTAGCCCAGTAGAACCCGGCATCCTTGATCCGGTCGAGCGTTGCAGCCACTTCGATCTTGACATAGCGCTCGGCCAGGTCGTTGACGATCGTCGACATGGTGACCTTGTCGGCCACCTGCTCGAAGTACGGGTAGTCAGCCGGAAGCGCCTCGTTGAAGATGGCGCGGCCCAGGCTGGTGGTGACCAGTACGGTTCCGACTGCCTGACCGTTGACAAGCTCGACGCCCTCGGGCTGCGTGCCCTCGGTGAAGTACTTGTCGGTCAGACGGATGCGGACCTTGGCGTTCAGGTCGAGCGACTTCTGGTCGAAGGCAAGAATCGCCTCAGAGACCGTGGAGAACGCGCGACCTTCTCCGATCACACCTTCCTTCATGGTCGTGAGGTGGTGCAGGCCGATGATCATGTCCTGGGTGGGCAGGGTCACCGGGCGACCGTCAGACGGCTTGAGGATGTTGTTCGAGGCGAGCATCAGGATGCGTGCCTCGGCCTGGGCCTCGACCGACAGCGGAAGGTGCACAGCCATCTGGTCACCGTCGAAGTCGGCGTTGAACGCCGCGCAGACGAGCGGGTGCAGCTGGATGGCCTTGCCCTCAACGAGCTGAGGCTCGAAGGCCTGGATGCCCAGGCGGTGCAGGGTGGGTGCACGGTTGAGCAGCACCGGACGCTCGCGAATGATCTCCTCGAGCACGTCCCAGACCTGCGGACGTGAACGCTCGACCATGCGCTTGGCGGCCTTGATGTTCTGAGCGTGGCTCAGGTCGATCAGGCGCTTGATCACGAACGGCTTGAACAGCTCGAGTGCCATCTGCTTGGGCAGACCACACTGGTGCAGCTTGAGCTGCGGGCCGACCACGATGACCGAACGGCCCGAGTAGTCCACGCGCTTTCCGAGCAGGTTCTGGCGGAAACGACCCTGCTTGCCCTTGAGCATGTCGCTCAGGGACTTCAAGGCACGGTTTCCGGTACCGGTGACCGGGCGACCGCGGCGACCGTTGTCGAACAGCGCGTCAACGGCCTCCTGAAGCATGCGCTTCTCGTTGTTCACGATGATCTCGGGGGCACCGAGGTCAAGCAGACGACGAAGACGGTTGTTGCGGTTGATCACACGACGGTAGAGGTCGTTGAGGTCAGAGGTCGCGAAGCGGCCACCGTCAAGCTGCACCATCGGGCGCAGTTCCGGCGGGATGACCGGCACGACGTCGAGCACCATCGCCGCCGGCGAGTTGCCGGTGATGATGAAGGCGTTGACAACGCGCAGGCGCTTGATGGCGCGGATCTTCTTCTGACCCTTGCCCTCGGCGATCTGCAGGTGCAGGTTTTCGCTCTCGGTGACGAGGTCGAAGGCCTCGAGGCGCTTCTTGATGGCCTCGGCGCCCATGAAGGCCTCGAAGTACATGCCGAAACGGTCCTGAAGCTCGTGGAAGACGGAGTCTTCCGGCTTCAGGTCCCCGACCTTGAGGGTGCGGAAGTCTTCCCACACACGCTCGAGGTGGGCGATCTGCTCGTCCAGGGACTTGCGGATCTGTCCCATTTCCTTCTCGGCGGCGTCTTTCGTGCGCTTCTTCTGGTCGCTCTTGGCGCCTTCGGCCTCCAGTGCTGCGAGGTCGGTTTCGAGGCGCTGCAGGCGATCGGCGATGCGCGAGTCGCGGCTGTTCTCAAGGGTCTTGAGTTCCAGGCGCAGCTCGTTCTCGAGACCAGGCATGTCCTGGTGACGACCGTCTTCGTCTACCGAGATGACCATGTATGCGGCGAAGTAGATGACCTTTTCGAGGTCCTTCGGAGCCATGTCCAGCAGGTAGCCGAGGCGCGAGGGCACGCCCTTGAAGTACCAGATGTGAGTGACGGGTGCGGCCAGCTCAATGTGGCCCATGCGCTCGCGGCGCACGGACGACTTGGTGACCTCT
>NZ_JPRS01000182.1 GCF_000738085.1 Cryobacterium sp. MLB-32 | reverse complement strand
GCCGTGGTGAACGCTTAGCCGTGGTGAACGCTTAGCCGTGGTGAACGCTTAGCCGTGGTGAACGCTTAGCCGTGGTGAACGCTTAGCCGTGGTGAACGCTTAGCCGTGGTGAACGCTTAGCCGTGCTCAGCCGTGCTCAGCCGCGGTGAACGCCGGCGCGGAATGCGAGCGCGGCCTCTCGGTCGGCCGCCACGGTGACGCGGTGCAGTTCGTGGTGGGCGGCCTGCTCGGGGCGGCGCCGCAGGATCATCCAGACGACGCCGAGTCCCACAAACCACACGGGCGTCACGAGTAGCGCCTGCAGGGTGTCGGTCTTCTGCGTCAGCGCCCAGATCAGGAACGCGAAGAATGCCAGCACGACGTAACACATGTAGACGCCGCCGGGCATCCTGAACTTCGAGGCCGCGTGCAGTGCCGGGCGACGCTTGCGGTACACGATGTAGCTGACCACGATGATGGCCCACACAAAGATGAACAGCACCGAGGCCATAGTCGTCACGACGGTGAACACCGCAATGATCGACGAGCTCGCATAGAGCAGAACAGCGGATACGAGCAGAAACATGCACGAGAACAACAGGGCGTTGGCCGGCACCTTGTGGCGGCTCAGAAGCTGAAAACGCCCCGGTGCCGTGCCCTCGACCGACAGCCCGAAGAGCATCCTCGAGGTGGAATACAGCCCGGAGTTCGCCGACGAGGTGGCGCTCGTGAGCACGACGAAATTGATGACGGCCGCGGCCGCGCCGAGCCCCGCGAGGGCGAACATCGCCACGAACGGGCTCGCATCGGCTCTGACCTCACGCCACGGAGTGACCGCCATGATCACGATCAGGGCCAGAACGTAGAACAGCAGGATGCGAATCGGGATCGAGTTGATGGCCTTGGGAAGGTTCTTTTCGGGGTCCTGAGCTTCGGCGGCCGTCGTGCCCACGAGCTCGACCCCGAGGAACGCGAACACGGACAGTTGGAACCCGGCGATGAATCCCATCGGCCCGGTCGGGAACATGCCACCGTCGTTCCACAGGTTGTTGAAACTGGCCGGGGCGCCGCCGGGGGACTGGAAGTGGGTGATGACCATGACGAGGCCCACGACGATCAGCGTCACAATGGCGACGATCTTGATCAACGCGAACCAGAACTCGGTTTCGCCGAATGCTTTCACGCTCGTGAGGTTGAGCCCGAGCAGGATCAGTACGGCGACCAGGGCCGGAATCCACAGTGGAAGGTCGGGCCACCAGAAGCTCGTGTACAGGGCGATTGCGATGAGCTCGGCGATGGCGGTCACGATCCAGCACAGCCAGTAGGTCCAGCTCGTGAAGAAGCCCGCCCACGGGCCGAGCAGATCGGCGGCGAAGTCACTGAACGACTTGTATTCGAGGTTGGAGAGCAGCAGCTCGCCCATGGCTCGCATCACGAAGAACAGCATGAAGCCGATGATCATGTACACGAAGATCACGGACGGCCCGGCGAGTGAGATCGTCTTGCCCGAGCCCATGAAGAGTCCGGTTCCGATCGCGCCGCCGATGGCGATGAGCTGGATGTGTCGGTTGGAGAGGGAGCGTGCGAGATGTGGTTGTTGCCCGGTGGAGGGACGAAGAGCGGTGGTGTTCTGCGGCATCGGAGTTACTTCCTTGTAATCGAGCGCTGGTGACGATGCGGGGGTGTCCGGGGTTGCGGAGTGCGGGCCGTCAATGGCAAACGGATGCCAGGGGCTGGCGTGCGCCGGCCCCGGCATCCGTTATTCGGTGTGGCTAGACGAGCGCGAGTTCCACCTCGGTCACGAGGTCGGACCAGTCCGCGAGCGGCAGGTCGAGGGCGACGCTCACCGAGCGGTTCGCGATCTTGCCGGCGGCAATGTTCAGGCCGGCGGCGAGAGCGAAGTCGCGCTCGAACGCGGCGCGTACCCCGCGGTCGGCGATCGACAGGGCGTAGGGGAGCGTGACGTTGGTGAGCGCGAGGGTCGACGTCTGCGGCACGGCACCGGGCATGTTGGCGACGCAGTAGAAGATCGAGCCGTGCACCGGGAAGGTGGGGTCCTCGTGCGTGGTGGCGTGGGTGCCTTCGAAGCAGCCGCCCTGGTCGACGGCGATGTCCACGAGCACGGAGCCCGGCTTCATGCGCGACACGAGCTCGTCGGTGACGAGCTTGGGTGCCTTCGCTCCCGGGATCAGCACGGAGCCGATCACGAGGTCGGCCGCGATGAGTGAGCGGTCGATCTCGTAGGCGTTGGAGGCGATGGTCTTGAGGCGTCCCGAGTACTGGGCGTCCAGTTCGCGGAGGCGATCGATGTTGATGTCGAGGATCGTGACGTCCGCGCCCATGCCGATGGCCATGGCGGCGGCGTTGGAGCCGGCGACGCCGGCGCCGATCACGGTGACCTTGGCGGCACTCACACCGGGTACGCCGCCCATCAGGATGCCGGGGCCTCCGCCGGGGCGGGTCATCGACGCGGCGCCGACCTGAACGGCCAGACGGCCGGCGACCTCGCTCATGGGGGCGAGCAACGGCAGGGAACGGTCGGCCTTCTGCACGGTCTCGTAGGCGATGGCGGTGACGCCGGACTCGAGCAGGGCGGTGGCGAGCTCGGGCTCGGCGGCGAGGTGCAGGTACGTGAAGAGGATCAGTCCCCGGCGAAAGTGCACGTACTCGGCGGTGATGGGCTCTTTCACCTTGAGGATCATGTCGGCGCTCGCCCACACCTCGAAGGCGCTCTCGACGATCGCGGCGCCGGCGGCCTCGTAGTCGGCATCGGAGAATCCGGAGGCGGCTCCGGCTCCGGCCTGCACGAGCACGGTGTGGCCGTGAAGCTTGGCTTCGTGTACTCCGGCGGCGGTGATGGCCACTCGGAATTCGTTGTTCTTAACTTCTGTCGGAACACCAATGATCATGGGGAACTCCTGGCTCTAGTGGGCGCGTCGCCGATCGACTTTGTTCAGCGTAGAAACGATAAACCCGGGTTTTCGGCGCCCTCCGCCCGAGGGCGGGCGCGTGACGGATGCGTCGCGGCGCGTCGTCCCCCGCCCGGCTGGCCAGGTGTGCCCGGAAATACCGTATTTCCGGGGGTTTTCCTCCGGCGCCTCGCGCACTGGTGCGAATGGCGGGTCAGGGCATACTCGACATTTGTAGCGCCAACTCGCGTCGATTGTCGCCTGACGTTCACCCGGCTCCGTAGGATTGGGGCTATGAAAGCGGCCGATATCGACCAGGGAGTGGCCATCATCGCCGCGCATCTCGGTCGCGCCCTCTCACTCGAAGACCTCGACGGCGGGCTGCTCGCCTACAGCGCGCATCAGGCCACCGCCGACCGGGTGCGCACGAACTTCCTGCTGAGCAAGCTTGTGCCGCCCGATGTCATCGCCTGGCAGCTCAGCCACGGCATCGCCACGGCGGTCAAACCGGTTCCCGTTCCGGCTAATGCCGACCTCGGAATGCTGGGTCGGGTGTGTGTGCCGCTGCTCGCCCGCGGATTCCGAGTGGGGTATCTCTGGGTGCTGCAGCTCGACGACGAGTGCGAGCCGGACGCATCCTGGAGGAGTTGCGGGTCATCCGTCCCGAGATGGACACCCTCGCCGAGATGCTGCTCAGCCGCACAAGCGCGGATTCCGACGGCCGCCGTGCCCGCGAGGCGCAGTTCCTTGCCGCGTGCGTCGGCGACCGCGACGCCGTCGTGTCGGTCGGCGGTTGGCCCGGCGTGCACGGGCGGGGGCCCTGGCGGCTCGCGACCCTGCTCGAACGCGGAGACAACGACCGGCGCAATCCCGCGGAGAGCAGCCTGCTGCAGCGGCTGTCCGCCCTGCATGCCACGCTCGGCATCAACACCGTGCTGTTCTCGGCCGGCACCGAAACGCACGCCGTGCTGTTGCTGCAGGACGTGATCGACGGCGTCGACGAGTCCGAGATCCTGCGCCGTTTCGGTTTGGAGGTGTCGCGTCGCGCCGGGCAGCCCGCATCGCCGGCCCTGCTCGGCCTCAGTGAGCCGTTCGGCGACCTGCGCCGACTCCCCGGCGCCTACGCCGAGGCGCGCAGCGCCGTGCAGGCCGCCTGGGTGGATGCGCAGCTCGGCGCGCTCGTGTCGTTCCGTGCCATCGGGGTGTACCAGTTTCTGGCCGTCGAGGGCCGAGACGTGTTGCCGGGGGAGTCGACCCTGTACACCGAGCTGCGCGAACTCGACCGCAACGGGGAGCTGCTGCCGGTGCTCGAGCTGTTGTACGACAAGGACGGTTCGGTGGCCGAGGTCGCCGAGCAGCTGCACCTGCACCGCACCAGTATCTACAACCGGCTCGGGCGCATCCGCTCGCTCATCGGCGTCGACCCGTTGGGCGGTCAGGCCCGCCTCGAGCTGCATCTGGCCCTCAAGGCCGAACGCTGGGCAGGTCGCCCCCGGCTGTAACGAAGGGTGGGGCGTCAGCGCACGCTGCTCAGGCGTTGCGGTAGACGCGGGGCACGCGCGGGCTGATGCGGGTGACCACCTCGTAGCTGATGGTGCCGGCCGCGGCTGCCCACGCGTCAACGGATGCTTCACCGTCGTCTCCGGCACCGAACAGCAACGCTTCGGCGCCGATCACCGACGCGCCCGACGCCACCAGTGCGGCCTCGCCGAGGTCGATGACCATCTGGTCCATGGCGATGCGCCCGACCACCGGGTACGTGACGCCGTCGATCCGCACCGGACCGCCGGTGGCGATTCGAGGAATGCCGTCTGCGTAGCCCAGCGGGATCAGGGCAAGCGTTGTGGCCTCCGTGGTGCGGTAGTTGAGCCCGTAGGAGACGCCCTGTTCGGCGGGTACGTCTTTGCACACCGAGACCAGGGTGCGCAGCGTCATCGCGGGGCGCAGGCCGAGGTCGGCGGAGGTCTTGTCGGCGAACGGGGAGAGCCCGTAGATGCCGAGGCCGGCGCGCACGAGGTCGAAGTGCGTGTCGGGTCGGGAGAGCACGCCGGCGGTGTTGGCGAGGTGCCGCACCAGTGGGGTGAGCCCCGCGGCTCGCGCCTGTGCCACGGCGGTCGTGAACACCGCGAGTTGCTCGTCGGTCTCCACGCGCGAGGGCTCGTCGGCCACCGCGAGGTGCGAGAAGATCCCCACGACGGTCACGTCGCCGGTGAGTTCGGCCTGTCGGGCCACGGCGACCAGGTCGGGCCAGTCCTCCGGGGTGCTGCCGTTGCGGCCCAGGCCGGTGTCGATCTTCAGGTGGATGCGTGCGGTTTTGCGCAGTTGTTGCGCGGCCGCCACGATGTGCGCAAGCTCCCAGCCGGAGCATCCGAGGTCGATGTCCGCGGCGACGGCGGCGTGGAAGTCGCTGTCCGTGGTGTGCAGCCACGCGACCACGGGCACGTGGATGGCGGCGGCGCGCAGGGCGAGGGCCTCCGAGATGTGGGCCACGCC
>NZ_JPRS01000181.1 GCF_000738085.1 Cryobacterium sp. MLB-32 | reverse complement strand
CCACGAGATTGCGCTCGATGTTTTTGGCGATGGAAATTATTCTGTCTTCGGTCGCAAATTTCGCGAACACGACACCCATGGTGTCCCGACCCTTGGCCGGAACCTCGGCGACGTCAGAGCGTACCACCTTGCCGCTGGCAAGAACCACAAGCACTTCGTCCTCCTCGTTGACGATGAGCGCCCCCACGAGGTCTCCACGATCGTCATTGAGCTTGGCCACCTTGATGCCGAGCCCCCCGCGATTCTGCAAGCGATACTGGTCCGCGGCGGTGCGCTTGGCATAGCCGCCCTCGGTGACGACAAACACGTAACCGTCGTCCGAGATGACCGATGCGTCGAGCAGCGTATCCTCGCCACGGAAGTGCATCCCGATCACGCCGGACGTGCTGCGGCCCATGGGGCGCAGCGCCTCGTCGGTCGCCGTGAAGCGGATGGACATGCCCTTGTGTGAGACGAGCAGCAGGTCGGAATCGTTCTCGACGAGCAGCGCCGAGACGAGCTCGTCGCCCTCGCGCAGTTTGATGGCGATGATGCCGCCGGTACGGTTCGTGTCGTACTCGCTCAGCGCGGTCTTCTTGATCAGCCCGTCGCGGGTGGCGAGGGTCAAATACTGGGCGACGTTGTAGTCCCGGATGTCCAGGATCTGAGCGATCTCCTCACCGGGCTGCAGGGCGAGGAGGTTGGCCACGTGCTGGCCCTTGGCGTCCCGTCCGGACTCCTGCGCCTCATAGGCCTTGGCCCGATACACCCGGCCGGTGTTCGTGAAGAACAGCAGCCAGTGGTGCGTGGTGGTGACGAAGAAGTGTTCGACAACGTCGTCGGCACGCAATTGCGCACCCTTGACGCCCTTTCCGCCGCGATGCTGGTTGCGGTAGTTGTCGCTCCGGGTGCGTTTGATGTACCCACCGCGGGTGACCGTGACCACCATCTCTTCTTCGGGGATGAGGTCTTCGATCGACATATCGCCGTCGAAACCGAACATGATTTCGGTACGACGGTCGTCGCCGAACTTGTTCGTGATCTCGGCGAGTTCGTCCTTGATGATGGTGCGCTGGCGCTCCGGGCTCGCGAGAATTGCCTTGAATTCGGCGATCTGTACCTCGAGGGCCGCGGCCTGGTCGATGATCTTCTGGCGCTCAAGAGCGGCCAGTCGACGCAGCTGCATGGTGAGGATCGCGTCGGCCTGGAGCTTGTCCACGTCGAGCAGGGCCATCAGGCCTTCACGGGCGTCGTCTACGGTGTTTGAGCGACGGATGAGCGCAATGACCTCGTCGAGGGCGTCCAGGGCCTTGAGATAGCCGCGCAGGATGTGTGCCTCGGCCTCGGCCTTGTTCAGGCGGAACTGCGTGCGACGCACGATGACCTCAACCTGGTGGGCGACCCAGGCGGAGATGAAGCCATCAAGGGGGAGCGTGCGCGGCACGCCGTCCACAATGGCCAGCATGTTGGCGCCGAAGTTCTCCTGCAGCTGGGTGTGCTTGTACAGGTTGTTGAGCACTACCTTGGCCACGGCGTCGCGCTTGAGCACGATCACCAGGCGCTGACCGGTGCGGCCGCTGGTCTCGTCGCGAATGTCGGCGATGCCGGTGATCTTGGCATCCTTGACCAGATCGGCGATCTTGATCGCGAGATTGTCCGGGTTGACCTGGTAGGGGAGTTCGGTGATCACGAGGCAGGTGCGACCCTGCAGCTCTTCGATGCTGACCACGGCCCGCATCGTGATGGATCCGCGGCCCGTGCGATAAGCGTCGTGGATTCCCTTGACACCGAGGATCTGCGCGCCGGTGGGGAAGTCCGGGCCCTTGATGCGCTGAATGAGCGCCTCGAGCAGCTCTTCCCGGCTGGCGTCGGGGTTGTCCAGGTACCACTGGGCGCCGGCGGCAACCTCGCGCAGGTTGTGCGGGGGAATGTTCGTCGCCATACCGACCGCGATGCCGACGGAACCGTTCACCAGCAGGTTGGGGAAGCGGGCCGGCAAAACCGTGGGCTCGAGGGTGCGGCCGTCGTAGTTGTCCTGGAAGTCGACGGTGTCTTCCTCGATGTCCCGCACCATCTCGAGGGCGAGCGGGGCCATCTTCGTCTCGGTGTACCGCGGGGCCGCGGCGCCGTCGTTACCGGGGGAGCCGAAGTTACCCTGACCCAGTGCCAGCGGGTAGCGCAGGCTCCACGGCTGAACGAGGCGCACGAGGGCGTCGTAGATCGACGAGTCACCGTGCGGGTGGAACTGGCCCATCACGTCGCCGACGACGCGAGCGCACTTGGAGAAGGCCTTGTCTGGGCGGTAACCGCCGTCGAACATGGCATAGATCACACGACGATGCACCGGCTTCATGCCGTCGCGCACGTCGGGCAGGGCGCGGCCCACGATCACGCTCATGGCGTAGTCGAGGTACGACCGCTGCATTTCCAGCTGCAGGTCGACCTGGTCGATCTTGCCGTGCTGGGTCAGGTGCGCGGCCGCAGCCGCGGCATCCGCTGCCTCGACCGTGTTGTTGTCTTCCGGAGTGTCCTTAGATGTCAAGGAAACGCACGTCCTTTGCATTCTTCTGAATGAAGTTACGGCGGGACTCGACGTCCTCGCCCATCAGGGTGGAGAAAATTTCATCAGCGGATGCCGCATCGTCGAGCGTCACCTGAAGCAGCGTGCGGGACTCGGGCGCCATCGTGGTCTCCCACAGCTCCTTGTAGTCCATCTCACCGAGACCCTTGTAACGCTGGATTCCGTTGTCCTTCGGGATGCGCTTGCCGGCCGCGGCACCGTCGGAGAGCAGCGCGTCGCGCTCGGCGTCGGAGTACACGTACTGGTGCGGCGCGTTGCTCCACTTGAGCCGGTACAACGGCGGTTGCGCGAGGTACACGTAGCCGAGGTCGATCAAGGGACGCATGTAGCGGAAGAGCAGCGTGAGCAGCAGGGTGGTGATGTGCTGGCCGTCAACGTCCGCGTCGGCCATCAAAACGATCTTGTGGTAGCGCACCTTGTCGGGATTGAATTCTTCCCCGATGCCCGCACCGAAGGCCGTGATCATGGCCTGCACCTCGTTGTTGCCCAGAGCGCGGTCGAGGCGAGCCTTTTCCACGTTGAGAATCTTGCCTCGCAGCGGCAGGATCGCCTGCGTCTCGGGGTTGCGTCCCTGAACGGCGGAACCGCCGGCCGAGTCACCCTCCACGATGAAGATCTCGGACAGCGAGGGGTCTTTGCTCTGGCAGTCCTTGAGCTTTCCGGGCATGCCGCCACCCTCGAGCAGGCCCTTGCGACGGGCCGTTTCACGGGCCTTGCGGGCGGCCATGCGGGCGTTGCTCGCCTGCAGAGCCTTGCGGATGATCTCCCGCGCGGGGTTCGGGTTCATGTTGAACCAGTGAGCGAGCTGTTCGCCGGCGACGCGCTGAACGAATGTCTTCGCCTCGGTGTTTCCCAGCTTGGTCTTGGTCTGGCCCTCGAACTGCGGCTCGGCGAGCTTGATCGACACCACGGCCGTCAGACCCTCGCGCACGTCGTCGCCCGTGAGATTGTCATCCTTTTCTTTCAGGATGCCTTTCTCGCGCGCATACCTGTTGACGAGGGTGGTGAGCGCGGCGCGGAAGCCTTCTTCGTGGGTGCCGCCCTCGTGGGTGTTGATCGTGTTTGCGTAGGTGTGCACGCTCTCGGTGTACGCGGTGGTCCACTGCATCGCCACCTCGAGAGCCATCTTGCGGTCGTTGTCTTCCCACTCGAAGGAGATGATCTCGTCGTTGACGAGGTCGGCCTTCTTGGACCGGTTCAGGTACTCGACGTAGTCGACGAGGCCTTTTTCGTACATGAACGAGTTCGTGACGAACGTACCGTCGTCGTTCTTTTCTTCTTCGCGCTCGTCGGTGAGCTTGATGTGCAGGCCCTTGTTGAGGAACGCCATCTGCTGAAACCGTGCACGCAGGGTCTCGTAGTCAAAGATTGTGGTTTCGAACGTCTCGGCGCTCGGCCAGAAGGTGATCGTCGTGCCGGTTGCGTCGGATTCCTCGCCCTTGGCCAGGGGAGCATTCGGCACGCCGTCCGCAAACGACTGCCGCCACACGTGGCCCTGACGACGCACCTCAACCTCGAGGCGCGATGACAGCGCATTCACAACGGAGCTGCCCACGCCGTGGAGTCCACCCGACACGGAATATCCGCCGCCGCCGAATTTTCCACCGGCGTGAAGCACGGTGAGGACGACCTCAACGGTGGAGCGGCCCTCTGTGCGGTGAATGTCGACGGGGATGCCGCGACCATTGTCTTCGACGCGCACCGCACCATCCGCCAAAATGCGGATGTCGATCACGTCGCAGTGCCCGGCGAGGGCCTCATCGACGGAGTTGTCGACGATCTCATACACAAGGTGATGCAAACCACGGGGACCAGTGGAACCGATGTACATTCCAGGTCGCTTGCGAACGGCTTCAAGTCCTTCGAGAACCTGGATATCGTCTGCACCGTATTCGTGCTCCGGCACGGGCGTAGGTTCAACTGTCATCTGAAATTTGGCTCCTGACCATCGCACGGGC
>NZ_JPRS01000180.1 GCF_000738085.1 Cryobacterium sp. MLB-32 | reverse complement strand
TGCGGGGGTCGGCTCGCGGGGTCTCGACAGGCTCGACCAGCGGCGGGGTGGCGTTGCGGGGATCAGGTCACGAGGTCTCGAGACTGGTCTCGACAAGCTCGACCCGAGCGTTCCTCGCTCCTCGACCAGCGCTTGGATCGACCTGTCGATCTCGTGGGGACGTTGGGGGGGGGGGGGGGGGATCGAACGGCGCGCTACTGGATCGTGCCTTTGAGGGGATCGCCGAAGGGCACGTTCGCCGCGATGGTCACATCGGGCGCTTCCACCAGGGCATCGCCCATCAGTCGGTTGAGTTCGGCCATGGCCTCGCCGCCGGCGTGGGCGGTCAGATCATCGGGTGTGCTCCACCGTTCGACCATGATGATTTTCGCCTGGTCCGTGTGCAGTGCGTATAGCTCGCAGCCCTGCTCCTGCTGTACGAGTGGTGAGGCCACCGCGAAGGCATCGAGGGCGTCCTGAACGCGGCCGGGCTTGGGAACGAGCGTGGCGATGACGACAACGGACATGAAATCTCCTGAACTGTGCGCGGCTCCCGATTGAGGGCCCAGCGACAGCATGCCACGCTGACTCGGGAGGCCCCTCAATCTGCGTAAACTGGATGGATCATGGCTACTTTTGGAAACCTCTCAGATCGCCTGGCCGAGACGTTCAAGAATCTCCGCACCAAGGGCAAGCTCAGTGCAGCGGATGTTGACGGCACGGTTCGCGAAATTCGACGAGCCCTACTCGATGCCGACGTTGCCCTCGAGGTCGTCAAAGACTTCACCGGTCGGGTGCGCGAGCGCGCCCTCGGTGACGAGGTTAACAAGGCACTCAACCCGGCGCAGCAGGTCGTTCAGATCGTCAACGACGAGCTCGTCACGATTCTCGGTGGGCAGCAGCGACGCCTCGAGTTCGCGAAGAAGCCGCCGACCATCATCATGCTCGCAGGTTTGCAGGGCGCCGGTAAGACCACCCTCGCCGGCAAGCTCGCGAAGTGGCTCGCCAAAGACGGTCACACGCCCGTGCTCGTGGCCGCCGACCTTCAGCGACCGAACGCCGTCACCCAGCTCGAAGTCGTCGCCAAACAGGCCGGTGTTGCTGTCTATGCCCCACAGCCGGGCAACGGCGTCGGTGACCCGGTCAAGGTCGCCCGCGACGGCGTCAAGTTCGCGCAGCAGAAGCTTCACGACGTGGTCATCATCGACACGGCCGGCCGCCTCGGCGTCGACGCCGAGATGATGAAGCAGGCCGCGGACATCCGTCGGGCCACGGACCCCGATGAAGTGCTCTTCGTCATTGACGCGATGATCGGTCAGGACGCCGTCGCAACCGCGAAGGCTTTCCAGGACGGCGTCGATTTCACCGGCGTCGTGCTCACCAAACTCGACGGCGACGCCCGTGGTGGCGCCGCGCTCTCGGTTGCCTCCCTCACGGGACGGCCGATCATGTTCGCGTCGACCGGCGAGGCGCTGGACGACTTCGAACCGTTCCACCCCGACCGTATGGCCGGCCGCATCCTCGACCTCGGTGACATCCTCACCCTCATCGAGCAGGCCCAGGGCGCGTTCGACGAGGACGAGGCGCGCAAGGTCGCCGAGAAGTTCGCGACCGACACGTTCACCCTCGACGACTTCCTCGGCCAGATGCAGCAGCTGCGTAACATGGGCTCGATCAAAAAGATGATGAGCATGCTCCCCGGAGCCGGTGCCATGAAGCAGCAGCTCGAGAACTTCGACGAGCGCGAGATCGTGCGCACCGAGGCCATCATCCAGTCGATGACCAAGGCCGAGCGCACGACACCGAAGCTCCTCAACGGTTCGCGCCGCATGCGCATTGCACGCGGCTCGGGCTCGACCGTCACCGAGGTCAACCAACTTGTTCAGCGCTTCGAGCAGGCCGCCAAGATGATGAAGACCGTCGCCAAGGGCGGAATGCCCAACGTGCCCGGAATGGGACCGATCCCCGGCGCGGGCTACGGTGGCAAGGCCAAGGTGCAGCAGAAGAAAAAGGGCTCGAAGTCAGGCAACCCGGCCAAGCGTGCGGCGGAGAACGCCGCCATGGCCGCGGGGGAGAAGCCCGCGATTGCCGCCTCGTCCGGCGGAGGGTCCGGCTTCGGGCTCGGCGGCGCACAACCGGGCAAGGGCAAGGCGGGCGGGCCAACGGAAGAAGAAATGGCAGCCCTACAGAAGATGATGGGGCGCTAAACTCGGGCGCAAGCCAGCTCTGCCCAATCACTGGAGGTCAGTCATATGCCTGCATCGATGAGAAACCGGCCCACGCGACTGAAGTCCGTGGTCGGATACTGCCTGCTCGGTCTCGGCGCGCTCGCGCTGCTGGCGGGCTGCGCCACCGCCAGTTCGCCGGGCGCCAGTCCGAGCCCGACCGGTTCGTCGGGCGCATCCGCCACCATCGCGGGCACTTGGCTGGTCGACCCCTCCGAGAATCTGCAGACCGAGCCCTTCCTGACGATCGTGGATGACGGGTCGTGGGTTGCGTCGGACGGATGCAACGTGGTGCGGGGAACCTGGGAACTCAGCGCAGACGGCACCCTGACCACGACAGCCGGGCCGAGCACGCTCATCGGCTGCGATGGGAAGCCCCTGCCGTTCCTCTTCAGCAACGCGACGTCCGCGTCGGTTGACGGTGACACCCTTGTACTCCAGGACCCTGCGGGGGAGACCATCACCCTCGTGGCCGGCCAGGAGCCGCGCAAGCAGATCGCCACCACCACACCAACACCCTCAACCTAAGGCAGATCCATGACGTCCTCCCGTCCGGTGCGTATTGGCGTGCAGATAGCACCGCAGCACGCCACCTATTCCACGATCCGCGAAACAGTCCAGGCCGTCGAGGGACTCGGCGCAGATGTGGCCTTCAACTGGGACCATTTCTTTCCCCTGAGTGGCGAGCCTGACGGTCTGCACTTCGAATCATGGACCATCCTGGCCGCGTGGGCAGAGCAGACGTCGACCATCGAAATCGGGGCGCTCGTCAACTGCAACAGCTACCGGAATGCGGACCTGCAGGCCGACATGGCCCGCACTATCGACCACATCAGCGGAGGCCGCTTCATCTTCGGAACCGGCGCAGGCTGGTTCGAGCGTGACTACGACGAGTACGGCTTCGAGTTCGGTACCCCTGGCGAACGCCTGAACGCCCTCGACGACAGCCTCAACCGCATCGAAGCGCGCTGGGAGAAGTTAAACCCGGCCCCCACCCGCAAGATTCCCGTGCTGATCGGCGGGGGCGGAGAGAAGAAGACGCTGCGTATCGTGGCCCAGCACGCGGACATCTGGCACTCCTTCGCCGACCCAACGGTGCTCGAACACAAGCTCGGGGTACTCGACGACTGGTGCGAGAAGGTCGGCCGGGACATGTCGGAGATCGAAATCTCCACGGAACTCCGCGGACGCACGGTCGCCGAGGCCGAGGAACTCTACGACCTGGGGGCGCGGCTGTTCACGCTCGGAATTTCCGGGCCCGATTACGACCTGACCCACGCCGTGGATTGGCTCGCCTGGCGGGATTCCAAGAACGCCTAGTCGCTCGGCAGTGATCCGCAGAGATTCCGCTGGTCGAGGCGCGACGAAGGAGCGATCGAGGTCGCGTGAGCGGAGCGACGGCGGGGCTAGGACCCCAGGCCCTGCTCCAGTTCTCGGCTGAGGGCGGCCACGACGGCGGGCAGGCTGCCGTCAGCCTGCGATGCCACACGCAGCTGACGCTGGTAACTGCCGCCGCCGTCGACGATCCGGTGCAGGCCCAGCAACTCGTCGAGGCAACCGAGTCGCTCGGCGATGGGGGAGAGCACCTCAATGAGGCGACGCACGTCATCCGTCACGAGTCGTTCGGCTCCGGCCGCGTCGAGGATGATCTCGGCGTCGAGCCCGTATCGTGCGGCGCGCCACTTGTTCTCCCGCACGAACCACGGCTGCATGGTCGGAACGGACCTGCCGGCATCGAGCGTCGTCGACATCCATTCCACGAGGCACTGAATGAAGGCAGCGATCGCGCCGAGCTCCTGGGTCGTCGACACGCCGTCACAGACGCGTATCTCGATCGTGCCCCAGCGCGGCGCCGGGCGGATGTCCCAGCGCACTTCGGTGACGTCGTCGATGATGCCCGTCACGGTCATGTCGTCGACGTAGCTTTCCCAGGCTTCCCAGTCGGGCAGGTCCCACGGCAGGCCTGCCGTCGGGAGTTGTTGGAACATCAAGGCCCGGTTGGAGGCATAACCGGTCTCCACGCCGGCCCAGTATGGGCTCGACGCCGAGAGCGCCTGAAGATGCGGAATGTAGGTGAGCATCCCGTTCAGAATGGGCATCACCTTGTTCTTGTCCTCGACGCCGACGTGCACATGAATGCCCCAGATCATCATGTTGCGGCCCCACCACTGCGTGCGGTCGATGAGCCGGTGGTAACGCGGCTTATCTGTGATGTCCTGATCGAACCACTGTCCGAACGGATGTGAGCCGCTGCAGATGAGGTCGACGTCCCGCGAAGCAACGACCGCCCGCACCTCGGAGACCTGACCGGCTACATCCGCTACCGCGCCCGCCACTGTGTCGTGCACGCCGGACACGACCTCAACAGTGTTGAGCAGAAGCTCGCCGGTGATCGTGGGATGCGTCGACCCATCGGGAGCACGCAGGGCGTCAAGTACCTGGTCGGCGATGGACACGAGGTCCCCGGTGGCGCGGTCCACGAGGGCGATCTCCCATTCGATGCCCACGGTGGAGCGGCCCGATGGGGCGAATTCCAATGCCACTCATGCTCCTTCAGACGTGCCGAAACGTACACGCCATCATACGATTATCACAAAGAGGCCAATGTCTGGCAGAATGATCAGTCGAGATCACTATGCCCCGCCCTCTATCCCGGTGTAGGAAGATCCTTTAGAGCTTATGCCGAGTGTGCCCCCACGCTCACGGCCTATGGTTCGCCAAACATCGAATTAACACTGGAGAATTGTGGCTGTCAAAATCCGTCTGAAGCGCATGGGCAAGATCCGTGCACCGTACTACCGCATCGTCGTTGCCGACGCGCGCACCAAGCGCGATGGTCGTGTCATCGAAGAGATCGGCATCTACCACCCCACGCAGGAGCCCTCCGTCATCGAGGTCAAGTCCGAGCGTGCGCAGTACTGGCTCAGCGTCGGCGCACAGCCGACCGAGCAGGTTGCTGCACTCCTGAAGCTCACGGGCGACTGGGGCATCTTCAAGGGTGACAAGAACGCCAAGAGCACCGTCAAGGTCAAGGAGCCGAAGGCCGCCTTCGTCGCCGACGAGAAGAAGAAGCCCGTCCTGCGCCCCAAGGCTGAGAAGCCCACGGCCAAGGTCGAGGAGACCACCGAGGCTGCCGCCGAGGCAACCGACGAGACCAAGGCGTAATCTTGCTCGCTCCCGCACTTGAGCACCTCGTCAAGGGAATCGTAGATCACCCGGACGATGTGCACGTTGCTGAAAAGAACTCGCCCCGTGGTGAGGTTCTCGAGGTTCGTGTGAACCCCGAAGATCTCGGCCGGGTTATTGGCCGTGCTGGTCGCACGGCCAAGGCCCTGCGCACCCTCGTGGCCGCTCTGGCCGATGGTCGGCGCGTTCGCGTTGACGTCGTCGACACCGATTTCTAGGGCCCGCCCATGAACTCGGCCGACGACGGCACGCACACACGCAACCAACTTCGGGTAGGACGTCTCACGAAGGCCCACGGGCTCAAGGGAGCGATCAAGCTGGAACTGTTCACGGACGACCCGGGACGACGTTTTGTCCCGGGTGCCGTGTTCACCCTTCAGGTGCCCACCGGCACCCCCTGGCACGGGAAAACCCTCGAACTGGTCGAACTGCGCTGGTACAACCAGCATGCTGTCGGCTTCTTCAAGGATGTTCCCGACCGCACGACGGCGGAAACCCTCGCCAAGGCGATCCTCTGGATCGAATCGGATGCTGCAGAGCAGTCCGACGAGGAAGATGCCTGGTACGACCATCAACTGATCGGTCTGGCCGTGATGCGCGATGGTGTGAAGATCGGCACGATCTCCCGGCTCGAGCACATGCCCGCCCAGGACCTGCTGATCGTCGCAACGCCGACCGGCGAGGTGATGATCCCCTTCGTGAAGGCGATCGTTCCCGTTGTCGATGTGAAGGCCGGAACCGTCACGATCACCCCGCCCCCCGGACTGCTCGAAGAGCTGCCTGAGGAGCCCGAGGAGACCGAGTCGGCGCCTGCTGACGGCGAGCCCGAGGCAGACGACGACGAGGATGCTGCGGCATCCGCTGACGCTGACGCCCCACACGACGCCAAGGCGTAGCTGTCAGAGGCTGAAGGATTCAGCAATAGCCCATCGCATCTTCATGCGGTGGGCTATTTCTTTGGCTTCGTGAGGTTCGGCACTGCACGTTGGGACGGTACCCGCGCTTCACGACGGTGGCGATCCACGGGTACGGTGCGACGATCAGCACGTTCCTGTGCACGGCGTGAGCCGGTCGATCTGGACTTCGTCCGTGAACCCGTGAACCTGGATGCCGAGGGTCAGCCCGGACGGGACGGCTTCGAGCACCGTGGTCACGAGGGACGCCGTGGTCTTGGAGTCGCTCATGCCGGAGTCGTTCGGGCCCGTGGCAGGGGGTCCGCCGCGAGCCTTCAGCGCGCGCACGAGGATCTTCGTGTCCGCGTGTCCGTGTGTGCCTCGGTGAGGGCGTGGCCGGCCCCGCTTTGTGGCAGTGGTTCGGGTGGCCGGTGGTGTCCGTCGAGATCAGACGGTGGCGGCGAACTCGCCGGCTCGGCTGATCAGGTGCTCGGCGCTGGTGTCACCCGTGAACGCAAGGCGCACGACCTCACCGATCACGAGAACGGCGGGGGAGGCAACGCTCGCGCGTGCCGCTTCGCCGAGAATCGTGCCGAGGTCGGCGATCGTCGTGCGCTGCGTGGCGCTGAAGCCTCGCTCGATGATTGCAACGGGCATGTCCGTCGTCATTCCGTGCCGCAGCAGGCCTTGGGTCAGGGTGGGCAGGGTGCCGACGCCCATCAGCACCACAATCGTACTGTCGAGGAGCACGAGACCCTGGAGTTCGCGTTCCGTGAGGGGCGCATGGCCGGAGATGACCGTGAAGGCGTGGCTCATCCCGCGATGGGTCAGCGGGATGCCGGCAGTCGCGGGCACCGAGATGGCGCTCGTCACGCCGGAGATCACGGTCACCGGGATACCGCGCATGTGGCATGCCAGCACCTCTTCGCTGCCGCGGCCGAAGATGTACGGGTCGCCGCCCTTGAGGCGCACAACGCGCGAGCCAGCGAGGGCGTGCTGCACGATGAGCTGTTCGATGTCGCCCTGGGAGATCGCGTGATTACCCGGACGTTTTCCCACGTCGATCAGGAGTGCGTGGGGTGCCAAAGCGGGCAGGTCATCGGTCGGAGCGAGGCGGTCAAAGAGCACGACCTCGGCCTCGAAGAGGGCCTGCACGGCGGCGATGGTGAGGAGTCCGGCAGCCCCCGGACCGCCGCCGACGAGCGTTACCCGTCCGGACGTGCCTGACTCAGCGGCGTTCATCTCGTACTCTCCTCGAACTGGATTGCGGCTTCCATTGAGAAGTACCGTACGTGAATGTGCCCGCTCCTCGGGGGTCGCCTGACGCATTTGGTCACGTTCGGTCACGAGCGCGATGTTTGGGTCGGCTTCCGTGGGGGCATGGACGAAGGAACGGAACGGCCCAGGCGCTTCGGATCGGCGAGACTGGCGGCCCAGTCGTTTTCGTCGCTGTCCACGTGGGCGGCCAAGGCCCGCTCGCGTTCGGCAGCGAGGCCGAGGGGATCCGCGATGACGACGTCGCTGATCAGGGCGGCTTCATCACGGTCGCCGTCTAGAATTTGAGGTATGCGCATTGATATCGTCACGATTTTTCCCGAGTTCTTCGATGTGCTGGATTTGTCCCTCCTCGGCAAGGCCCGCCAGTCCGGTCTGATTGAACTCGGCGTGCACAACCTGCGCGACCACACCCACGACCGCCACCGCACGGTCGACGACACACCCTATGGCGGCGGCGCCGGCATGGTGATGAAGCCGGAGCCCTGGGGCGATGCCCTCGACGCCATCCTTACGGAGCCCGAGGCGCGTGAAACAACGGATGCGATCGCCACGGATTCTGATTCCGGGCCGATCATCATCTTCCCCTCGCCGGCCGGCGACCAGTTCACGCAGGCCATGGCCCGGGAACTCGCCGAGGAATCACACCTCGTCTTCGGGTGCGGACGCTATGAGGGCATCGACCAGCGCGTCGTCGACTACTACGAGACCCGCGGTCGGGTGCGCCTGGTCAGCCTCGGGGACTACGTGCTGAATGGGGGAGAAGTCGCGGTGATGGCCATGATCGAAGCCGTCGGACGCCTGATTCCCGGCGTGGTGGGCAACCCGCAGAGCCTCGTCGAGGAATCCCACGAAGACGGCCTGCTCGAATACCCCAGCTATACGAAGCCCGCCGAATGGCGTGGACTGTCCGTGCCCCCGGTGCTCCTCAGTGGCAACCACGGCGCCATCGCCGCCTGGCGCCGCGAGCAGCAGCTTGAGCGCACGGCACGGGTGCGGCCCGACCTCCTGCCGACCCCGCCCGCCCCCCTGACCGCTGCGCTGGTCGAGGCGCGACGACGGAGCGCGCAGATCGAGCTCGTCGAGATCGAGACCGCGGAGGCCGATCCCCGGATCCGGATCGGTCGTTCTCGTCCGTCGCGCCTCGCCCGCGGTGCACGAGCCCGCAAGCCGGCTCTCCCTCAGCCCTCAGCGAACGCATGGCCGTCGTGCAGCCGCCGCGGATACTCTGGAACTGTGTTCATACGCCGCACCTTCTTCCGTTGGCAGTTTCCTGCCGTCATCGTGCTCCCCCTGTGGCTCCTGATCGGTTCGTCGATCTTCGGGAGTGGTGGCTGGGCCGTGCTCGGCATCTTCTTCGGCGCCGTATTGCTCGGGCTCGGCCTGCTTGTCGTGAGCGGCCTGATCCTCGCCCGTCGAGAGGTACGGGAGCAGCGCGCCCTGTCCTGGCCCGACGTGGGAGTGCTGGGCCTGTGGCACCTCCTCATCATCGCCCTCGGCTTCTCCGAGGATCCGTCTGGCTGGCTCTCCGTGCTCACTGTTGTGGCGGGCATCGGCGCGTTCTGGTACGCGGTCTGGGCACTTTTTGACGCCGCCCGCAAACGCGTCCGTGCCATGGTCGATCTGATCGAGCAGACGGCAGCCGGCACTGGAACCTTCGGTCCCACGGAACCGTCCCCGAACATGCCCCCGCGGAGCAACCCGGTCAATCCGAGTTCGTCTCCGTTCCGCCGCGCGGTCGACCCCGAGGTCATCGTGATCAAAGAGCACCCCACCGAGCAGTCCTAGCGTTCGCTTGCGTCCCGGTGCTTTGCGACGCGCCCGAGAATATGACAGAATAGGCGATTGTGCCGCGGCAAGACTCTGCCACAGGGGAGCTGCTATACATCGGCACAAACTTACCTACCGGTTGCGGGTGTTTCGCGTTACGCGTTCCCCGCACAAACCGTGTTCGACCTGTGGCGGATACAGAGAGCGACAAACTATGCATATTCTCGACTTCGTGGATGCTCCTTCCCTCAAGAAGGACATCCCCGCGTTCCGCGCCGGCGACACCGTCAAGGT
>NZ_JPRS01000179.1 GCF_000738085.1 Cryobacterium sp. MLB-32 | reverse complement strand
TTTGACCGTGCCATTATGCGTATTGAATTTCGTATCATCTAGACGCAACATAACTTCATACATATACTGTGCGTATGGACACTTCTTCGCTGATAGACCCAACCAATGTGACGACGTTGACCCTCGTCACGATCGCCATGATCATGGCAGTTGTGACCGTGAGTGATCGATTGTTGAACCGGCTGGCGCACGGAATTTTGCGGCTCGTGGTTCACGTTCCCGACGACCATCTCCTGGCCTCCACCGTGAGGTGGTGGCGTCGAAGACTGCTTGGATTAGCCAGCGGTGTACTCATTGGGACGGTCGTGTCAACGGGGCTTGTGTGGTGGTTTGGCATGAACCGTGGCGGCCCGGTGGTCGACCTGATCGTCGTGGGCGCGATGGCCGGCGGTATCGTCGGCGCAGCAGCGCAGGGGGTCCCTGTCTCCCGACAGGGACCCCACAGTGAGAATATGGCTCGATCCCGAATGCTACGGCTCTCGGATTTCACTCCGGCATGGCTCCGCTATTTCGCCAGAAGTGCGGTCGTCCTTGCCGTGCTGATGACCTTTGCGACCATGATGGCCGCCATGATCTCGCCCCGCGGCGGCGGCCTGTCGATCAACCTGTTCCTGTCACCGTCCTCTATCTTGGCAATCCTGGGCCTGGCGGCGCTGGTCCGATTCGAAATAAGCGGCCGACGAATCGTGCAGCGATCCACATCCGCCCACTCAGAGGGCGACCTGGCAAATGACAGTATTCTTCGGTGCCTGGCCGTGCGTGATCTAGCACAGGCGGCAGCGTTGGTAGGAGTTGTCTCGTCACTCTTTGCCCTCCCCGGCTTAGCTCTCGCAGTCGATTCCAGCCTGCCCACCCCCGACAATGTGCAAGGCTTCACGATCGCGGTCGCTGTTCTGGCGTGTATCGGGGCTTCCATCGCAATATTCGGCCCGGCGCGCATCCGTCCCCCCATGGAGACAGCGCCCCGGCGACTTCAGAACGTTGGGCAGTCGTCGTGATTGTCATCGACACTGCGACCTCCACGGCGCCGTTCGAACAAATCAGACGTCAACTCCGTCAGCAGATCCTAGCTGGCGAACTCATAGCGGGGACCCGCCTCCCAACGGTCCGGAGACTGGCGGCGGATCTTGGAGTCGCCACGAATACGGTCGCTCGTGCGTACAAGGAGCTCGAGGTCGCCGGGTTCGTGGTTTCTCGGGGACGCGCAGGAACGATGGTCGCGGCTAACGGCGACGCCGTCCGTCGCCAGGCACACGCGGCAGCGCTGACTTTTGCGCTCACCATGAAGACGCTCGACATCGCATGGGACGACGCCATCAGTCTCGCAGCCGCCGCGTACGCGCACGCGTAGGGGCGATGTTCCGATCGCTAATCCAAATCGACGCCCTCGCCACCGCTTGTCGACGTAGGCGTGTGGCACGACATCGATGGCCGGATCGGACCGAAGAGACGCGATGCAGGTCCAAGCGTCATCAAGGAAGCACTGGCTGTCCACCCGATGACCCGAGAGCCACAATCGCGCAGCCCTGAATTTAATCTTCTTAGTGGATGAGGCGTCCCGCTTGAGGTTCCCCTGCGAAACGTCCAGTGCGCCGGTCGCTCGCTCTGCAGTTTGCGTCGCTCAAAGTCCGGCTTGCATAACGCCGCCGTCGTGCTGGGCCTTACGCTGCCGTCGTAGGGCGGTGAGTGTGCTCGAGTCAGCGAGCTCGAGAGTTCAGTCCGAAGTCGATGGTCGAGATCAGCATCACCATCAGCACCAGGGCACGGTGCCGCCAGTACTGCAATCCACACCGAACTGGGTCTCGGCGGCGGGTCAACAACGCGTTGCAAACCTCCTGTGCTCGCTCGTTCCAGAAGTGTGGGCATTGCCCTCGGGCTGAGGTCGCTATGGTGCCCGCTGCTACGCTGATCGCCATGCACCAGCACCGATCTTTACTCGTTTTTCCTGTCGTGATTGCGATGACCCGGTCGGCTTGTGCCTCTTCACCCGAGCTCGATTGGGAGGCCGCGCAATCACAGGCGAATGCCTTCACCGAAGCCTCCTCGACGAACGCGAGTTTTCTCGGGGCCGGTTCGTTACATGCAATGCAGGACCCGCCCGCGGCATTTGGCGAGGGCGGGGCGACCTTGTCGTACCCGTCAGGCGTTCGCGTCGACGAAATCAGCGTCGCATGCTTCGGTGACGGTGAAGCCCGCTTCGGTGTCACCGTGCGCACAGGCTCATCGTGGACCGGCAGTGACTCCATCACCCTCGCCTGCGATAACGAAGTGCACACACTGCCACTTTCCACACCGCTCGAGAGTGTTAACGCGATCAGCCTGAACGGCACCGTCGAAAAGGGTGCTGGCGCAGTGATCGCAGCGGTCATTACAGGAACCGCCGAGCAGAGCTGATCCGCTCAGACTGGACAATCTGACTGGCGGCTTACGTCTAAAAGAGGGTCACTTCTTGTGGCCTATCGCGTCCCGCAAGAGGTTCCCCTAACGGTCGCCTTGGGCTCCGATGTCGTCGGCCGTGCGTTGAGTCATCCAATACGGTGTTGGCATGTCTCAAACCGTTTCCCTGATCCGCTCGGCCGCCCTTTCAGACGTGGCGCAGTACGCCTACGCGGCCACTGCTCCAGCCGAGGCGCGCCTGATCTTCTTCGCCGGTGCCTGCCCCTTGGACCTCGATGGCCGCACTGTTGGAGCCGGAGACTATGCAGCGCAAGCCGGCAAGGCGATGGAGAACCTCGCGCTAGCTCTCAAGGCGGCGGGAGCCCAACTCGAGAACGTGTTGAGCACGCGAGTTCTCGTCGCGTCTTCGAATCAGAGCGACCTGGTTGAGGCGTGGACGGTTATTCGTAAGGCTTTCGGTGGGCATGACGTGCCGAGCACGCTCATGGGCGTCACCGTTCTGGGCTACACGAATCAACTGGTCGAGATCGAAGCCGTCGCGGCGGTCATCGACTGACACGAACCGCCTGGACTTCATTCGCGCCAGCGCCAGGAGAAGCTTGTCTTTCAGCCGTAGCGCAGGCTGAGGTGATCACTCTTGTCCACGCGGATGGCAAATCTCTGCGCGAGGTACCGTGAATATATGATCGCGACAGAGGACTTCGGCCGCCGTTTCAGTGTGGACGTTGGCTCGGGCGTCCGGATCAATTGTTTCGACACCGGCGGCGACGGACTGCCCGTCGTTATCCTGCACGGGTTGGCTGGAAGCTCCCGCGAGTTCGCCGCTACTGCTCAGGCCCTTTCCGAATTCCGGACCATCTTGATCGATCAGCGCGGACATGGCCAGAGCACCACGATTCCCGACGATCTGTCCCGGGAAGCATTCGTGAACGATGCCGTGCAGGTCATCGAAGCGACGGTGGATACGCCCATCATCTTGATCGGCCAGTCACTGGGTGGCCACACTGCCATGCTCCTCGCCGCGACGCGACCGGATCTAGTCTCGAAGCTCGTGCTGCTCGAAAGCGGTCCCGGGGGCGGCAGTACCGCCGAGAATGAGCGGATGGGTGATTTCTTCCGGTCCTGGCCCGTTCCCTTTGCAAGTCAAGCGGCCGCCCGAGAATTCCTAGGAGACGGACCTCTGGCGCGAGCGTGGGCGGTCGACCTGGAGGAGAAAACGGATGGACTCTGGCCGCGGTTCAACGCAGACGTCATGGTCGCGACGATGAACAACGTCCTCCGCCCCCGCTGGGCTGAATGGGAGAGCGTCACAACCCCGACTCTCGTCGTCTACGCAGAATCAGGCATGTTCACCGCTCAAGAAGAGTCTGAGTTCATCGACCGCGGCCGAGACGTGAAACGAGCTAATCTCGCTGGGGCGTCCCATGATGGACACCTTGATGCCTTCAACTCGTGGATCATCGCGCTGCGTTCATTCGTCCTCAGCTGACATCGTCTCGGTGAAGTTTTCCCAGTTACGCATCATGGGAACGCGGGTCGTTCGACAGGTTGGCCCCAGCCATGCTTCACCAAACCTCCGGATTCGTGCGGTGTGATTGTGTTTCGTTTCGGTTCCAACCCGTTGCATCTCGATGAGTGGGCTCAATCCGTTAGAAGCTGCAGACCGTATGTCGGGAACGATGTCGTAGCCTCAGTCTCATGCCTCTCTCTGAGTACGTCAGTGCGATTCGCGGAATGATCGGGTCTCGACTTCTGATCCTGCCCGGTGTCACTGCGGTGATAGTCGACGGGGCCGGCCGCTATCTGCTCGCGCGGCATGTGGCGGGTGACCGGTGGGGATTCGTTGGCGGAGGTATCGAACCGCTGGAGGATCCTCGGGCAGCGTTGCGCAGGGAAGTACAGGAGGAACTCGGTCTTCAGGTCGACATTGTCGCCGTGCTCGATAGCTATGGTGGCGCCGACTTGACCAACGAGTATCCGAACGGTGACGTCGTGAGCTACGTCACGACCGCCTACCTCTGCCGCCTCGCCGAGCAACCGCCCATCCTCGAGAAAGCGGAGTTATCCGCCGTCGGCTGGTTCTTTCCCCCGGAAATCAAACAGCTCGATCGATTCGAATGGATAGATCGAGTCATTGACGACATCCGCCCGGATCTGCACAGGCCCGATTCAGCCCAAAAGGCATCCTTTCACGCGATCACCTAGGAGACAGCACCTTGGACATCACGTTTACGGCGCTGGACCTGCCCGCTGACCACGCTGCGCTTGTGCAGTTCATGCTGTCGAACGAGTTCCCCTTCCACATCAACGCCAGACCGACCCGCACTGATCTTGAGCAGAAGATCTCCGAGGGTGCATTCTGCGGCCCCGATCACGCC
>NZ_JPRS01000178.1 GCF_000738085.1 Cryobacterium sp. MLB-32 | reverse complement strand
TGACCATTGACGCGCTCTCGCAGAAAAGCAACATCTATGCCGTGCAGACGGACGGAACGCCGGTGCTGTTGGCGTCCTTCTACGACCAGAACCGAATCGAGGTGGGGTTTGATGCGATCAGCCCCTACGCCAAGGACGCGGCCATCGCGGGTGAAGATCCTCGGTTCTATGAGCACGGTGGAATCGATCTGCAGGGAACGCTCCGCGCGACGGCGTCGACGGTGTCGGGCGGAGCCACCCAGGGCGGATCATCGATCACGCAGCAATACGTCAAGAATGTGCTCATTCAAAAATGTGAGCTGATCTCCGACGCCGCGAAGCATGACGACTGTTATGCCCAAGCTACCGAGACGACCCCGGAGCGCAAGCTGAAGGAAATGCGCCTCGCCATCGGGGTGGAAAAGGCCATGGGCAAGAACGATATTTTGCGCCAGTACTTCAATATCGCCGGTTTTGGTGGCACGGTCTACGGCATCGAGGCCGCTGCAAACTATTACTACAACACGACGGCGGCGAATCTGACGCTCGCTCAGGCGGCGAGCCTCGTCGCGATCGTGAACAATCCGGTGAAATTTCAGATCGACAAGCCGAACAGTGTCTCCAACGGAGCCGCAAACGGATACGCGGCCAACAGGCAGCGCCGTGACTACCTGCTGGGAGCCATGCTCAAGTACGACAAGATTTCTCAGACGGACTACGACGCCGCGATCGCGACTCCGATCGAACCCGTCATCACTGAGCCCAGTACGGGGTGCCAGACAGCTCTGGCCAATGCCTACTTCTGCGACTATGTCACGAAGATTCTGCAGAATGACCCTGCTTTCGGCGATGATGGCGCGGCGCGCATGCTCAACTTCCGCCGCGGCGGCTACGACGTCTACACGACCCTGGAC
>NZ_JPRS01000177.1 GCF_000738085.1 Cryobacterium sp. MLB-32 | reverse complement strand
GTGCAAGGAAAAGGGTAAGACCTACTCCGCACCCCTCTATGTGAACGCTGAGTTCATGAACCACCTCACGGGTGAGATCAAGACTCAGACCGTTTTCATGGGCGACTTCCCGCTGATGACGCCCAAGGGCACCTTCGTGATCAACGGCACCGAGCGTGTCGTCGTGTCGCAGCTGGTGCGTTCGCCCGGCGTGTACTTCGACCGCCAGCAGGAGAAGACCTCCGATAAGGACATCTACTCCGCTCGCGTCATTCCGAGCCGTGGTGCCTGGCTTGAGTTCGAGATCGACAAGCGCGACCAGGTTGGCGTGCGCATCGACCGCAAGCGCAAGCAGTCCGTCACCGTCTTCCTCAAGGCCCTCGGCCTCACGAGCGAAGAGATCCTCGAAGAGTTCAAGGGCTTCCCGTCCATCGAGCTCACCCTGGAAAAGGACAACATCCTTACCAAGGAAGAGGCCCTCAAGGACATCTACCGCAAGCTGCGCCCGGGAGAGCAGGTCGCCGCTGAGGCTGCCCGCGCCCTGTTGGACAACTTCTTCTTCAACTCCAAGCGCTACGACCTGGCCAAGGTTGGTCGCTACAAGATCAACCGCAAGCTCGGCCTCGAGGCTCCGCTGAGTGACTCCGTACTGACGCTCCAGGACATCCTGGCCACCATCAAGTACCTGGTCTCCCTGCACGACAACCGTTCCACGATTGTCGGCCTCCGCGAGGGCAAGAAGACCGATATCTCGATCGACATCGATGACATCGACCACTTCGGTAACCGTCGTATCCGCGCCGTCGGCGAGCTCATCCAGAACCAGGTTCGCACCGGTCTCTCCCGCATGGAGCGCGTCGTTCGCGAGCGCATGACCACGCAGGACATCGAAGCGATCACCCCGCAGACCTTGATCAACGTGCGCCCCGTCGTCGCCGCGATCAAGGAGTTCTTCGGTACCTCGCAGCTGTCGCAGTTCATGGACCAGAACAACCCCCTTGCCGGACTGACGCACAAGCGTCGCCTGTCTGCGCTGGGCCCGGGTGGACTGTCCCGTGACCGCGCAGGCGTCGAGGTGCGAGACGTTCACCCCTCGCACTACGGCCGCATGTGCCCCATTGAAACCCCGGAAGGCCCGAACATCGGCCTGATCGGTTCGCTCGCCTCGTTCGCGCGAATCAACGCCTTCGGATTCATTGAGACCCCGTACCGTCGCGTTGTGGCCAACAAGGTCACCGAGACGATCGACTACCTCACCGCCAGCGAAGAGGACGACTTCATCGTCGCCCAGGCCAACGCACCGTTGACCAAGGACTCGCACTTCGCGGAAGACCGCGTTCTCGCCCGTAAGAAGGGTGGAGAGGTTGACCTCTTCCCCGCGGAAGAGATCGGCTACATGGACGTCTCCCCGCGCCAGATGGTGTCGGTAGCGACCTCGCTCATCCCGTTCCTCGACCATGACGATGCAAACCGCGCGCTCATGGGCGCGAACATGCAGCGTCAGGCCGTTCCGCTCCTGCTCAGCGACAGCCCGCTGGTCGGAACCGGCATGGAGGTCTACACGGCCATCGACGCCGGCGACGTGCTCACCGCCGACAAGGCCGGTGTCGTTGCCGAGGTGTCGGCGGATGTCGTCACCATTCAGCTCGACGAGGGCGGAACGCAGGACTACTACCTGCGCAAGTTCTCGCGCTCCAACCAGGGCACGAGCTTCAACCACCGCGTGATCGTCAATGCGGGCGAACGCATTGAGGTCGGCGAGGTCATCGCCGACGGTCCCGCGACCGATCAGGGAGAACTCGCCCTCGGAAAGAACCTCCTCGTGGCATTCATGCCGTGGGAAGGCTACAACTTCGAGGACGCGATCATCCTGAGCCAGAACCTGGTGAAGGACGACACCCTCTCCTCGATTCACATCGAAGAGTACGAGGTTGACGCTCGCGACACCAAGCTGGGCAAGGAAGAGATCACTCGCGACCTGCCCAACGTGTCGCCCGACTTCCTCGCCGACCTCGACGAGCGTGGCATCATCCGCATCGGAGCCGAGGTTCGCCCCGGCGACATCCTCGTCGGCAAGGTCACGCCCAAGGGCGAGACCGAGCTGTCCGCTGAGGAGCGCTTGCTGCGCGCCATCTTCAACGAGAAGAGCCGCGAGGTGCGCGACACCTCACTCAAGGTTCCTCACGGTGAGCGTGGAACGATCATCGGCGTCAAGGTGTTCGACTCGCAGGACGGCGACGACGAGCTCGGCTCGGGCGTCAACCAGCGCGTTGTCGTGTTCATCGCCCAGAAGCGCAAGATCACCGAGGGCGACAAGCTTGCCGGTCGTCACGGTAACAAGGGTGTCATCTCCCGTATTCTGCCGATCGAGGACATGCCGTTCCTCGCCGACGGAACCCCGGTTGACATCATCCTGAACCCGCTGGGTATCCCCGGTCGAATGAACTTCGGGCAGGTCCTCGAAACTCACCTCGGCTGGATCGCCAAGCAGGGCTGGCAGGTTGAGGGCAAGCCCAAGTGGGCTGCTCGTCTTCCGGAGCACGCCTTCAGTGCCGCTCCCGGCACGAAGGTCGCCACCCCGGTATTCGACGGCGCGCTCGAGATCGAGATCGAGGGTCTTCTGGACTCCACGACGCCGACTCGCGACGGCGAACGCCTCATCGGGTCCTCGGGCAAGACGCAGCTCTTCGACGGCCGCTCCGGTGAGCCGTTCCCGAACCCGATCTCGGTCGGTTACATGTACATCCTGAAGCTCCACCACCTCGTCGACGACAAGATCCACGCTCGTTCGACGGGCCCGTACTCCATGATCACGCAGCAGCCGCTGGGTGGTAAGGCGCAGTTCGGTGGACAGCGTTTCGGTGAGATGGAGGTGTGGGCGCTCGAAGCATATGGAGCCGCTTACGCCCTGCAGGAACTCCTGACCATCAAGAGCGACGACATCCTCGGCCGCGTCAAGGTCTACGAGGCCATCGTCAAGGGTGAGAACATCCAGGAGCCCGGCATCCCCGAGA
>NZ_JPRS01000176.1 GCF_000738085.1 Cryobacterium sp. MLB-32 | reverse complement strand
AAGAACAAACGCAGCTTCGGACTGAAGATCGCCACTCTCTGGGTGGGTATCCTCGCCGCGCACCCGTTGCTCTTCCTCCTTCTCGGACTGGCGTTTTCCATGACAGCCAACCAACTGCACGCCTTCGGCAACAACTTCGGCTTGCAGTCCATGGTGTCTCTCCTCGTGGCGATCATCGGCCTGATGATGGCCGCATTGTCCCCGTTATTGCTGATGAAGTTCGCGCCCGTAATACCGATGGCTTTTGGCGGGACAAGCGGCCCATCGGTCGATGTCGGCAAGCACATCGGGGCGCAAAACATGTCCGACGCCAACGAACGCTACGGCTACAGGCCGGACTACAAGAAGCCCGGGCAGAACGCAGGCCCGTCCACGAAGGCGACAAGCGGCGAGGACGCCGAGCCGGCGACGGCGTCGCCGAGCATGGCGGACTTCGTTGCCGGTCCCGGGCCAGGCACCACTTCCGCTGGTACGGCCCGAGCGAGCGCCGCCGGTGCCTCAGGAAGCACCACTGCCGCCGCAGGGACGGGTGCACGAGCCGCTGCGAGTGGGGGAGCAGCCGCAGCTGAGGGCGGCCTTGCTACCGCGGGAGCTGCAGAGTCAACGACCGGCGCTGGCGCCGTGATCGGGATCCCGACGATGATCCTGGCAGCCGGTGCGACCGTCGCTCACAAGGCGGCGTTCGTCGCTAAGAAGGGAGTGGACTTGGCTCAAACCGCTGGTGAGCAAGCGACCGATTCAGCCAGTGGCACCGGGAGAGGCGACGGCGACTCATGACTGACCCTCACACTCGTGCAGTGGTCCGGTACCTCGGCGGAGAGAGCGGGCACCGCTCCTTTTTCGGAGGTACCCACTCCCGTGCCCGGGTCATCTTCTTGGCCGCGTCCTCATCTTCGGGATGGTGTTCACGCCCCTCATCGGATGGCCGGCGCTCGCTCTCGCCGCGACCAGCTGCGCCATCACTTTCCTGGTTACGGCGAAAACGCATCGCGGGTCGATCATGGATCGGCGGCGCAAGCGCTCCCGGTGGAAGAAGCGCACGCGCGCGGGCACGACAGTATTCGTGCCCTACGAAGTGGGCGCGTGGGACCAACTCCAGCAGGCCATGGCCGATGCCCAGGAAACCACAGGGCCCACGCGGCGGCAGGCGACGGCTCAGGCTCGCTTGGACGTGGTGGCGATGAGAACAAACCCGGACGGTGCCGACGGGCTGGGCTGGCTGCAATACGGACGAGGAGAGCCCGGCATTGCCTGGCACGCGCCCGTCGGTGAGCAGGCCTACCTGTCAGTCACGTTCGCCGTCAGTGGCCAACTTCGCGGGATCGAGTCCTCCACGGTCATGGCTCAGGCCGCACACGGCTGGGGCGCGTTCCTAGCGTCCCGGGCAGTTCCGTCGGCGCTGGTGCAGGACGTGCAGGTCACCACCCGGGTGCTCCCTGCGGACACGGCGATGCAGGAGTTCTGGGTGTTGAACAACCTCGATCCCACAGCCCCCCAGGCCGCAGTCGCCTCCTACGAGGAAGTCCTCCGATTGACCGGGGCCGACGCGATGGTGCAGCGCCACTTCGTGACCGTGAAGTGGCCGCTGACAGCGGCGTTTTACGACGCGGCCGCGAAATACGGTGAAGACCGTGACGGCTGGCGGGCCCTGATGCGGCAGGAGATCGACTCCACGCAGCGGGGCCTGGTCGAATCGAAGATCGGCCGCGTCGAGATCCTCACGGCGAGGCAGCTGGCCGCGGTGATCCGCCACCAGCAGAACCCGTCACGGCCGATCGACTTCGTCGCCGACGTCCACCCGTCCCGACTCGGCGAAACATCACACGACGAGTTCTCCGCACACGTCGTCGACGGCGTCGACCCGATCACCGCGGCACCGGTCGAATGGTGGCACCGCACGGCCGCGATCCGAGCGGAATCGCTGGCCACGGCCGCCCGCACACAACTGTGGGTGCTGGACGTTCTGATCGGCAAGGACCTCCAATTCATCCGGTCCGTGTCCTTTCACATCCACCTGGTTCCCGCGTCCGAGGCGAAAGCCGCGGCCCGGCAGGACCTGGTCCGAGACACCGCTGAGGCACTGTCACGGCAGGAAGCAGGGCAGCTCGATACCGGCGACACGGACGTGCACATGACCGCCGCCCGGCGCCGCGGTCAGGACCTCGTCTCCGGGTCTCAACACCACGGCGCGGTGTGGATCGGATACGTGACCATTTCTGTGCGGTCCCGTGACGAGCTCGCTCGAGCGTCCCGTCAGCTCGAGGAAACCTGCTCAACGGGCCTCGGCATTGAGAGCCTCGACTGGATGGATTCGTATCAGGCCGCAGCATCAGGCACGACCTGGCCGATCGGCCGCGGCCTGATCGGTACGACCCCGTCGTTCTCTGCCCGGGTGTACAGCCAGCTGGCCGGCAAATCAGAGAAGGAAGCCCTCTCATGAGCCAACCCGAACATCCCGCAACCCGATCACGGATCTGGACGCTACCCGTGCTCCGAAACTTCGCTCCGCCACCTGACATCCCCACGGGCACTGGAGGACAATCCGCGGGCGGCGAGCTCGTCCCCTGGGCACACCCTGGCACGCCGCTCCGTGCTGACCATGGCGTTGCGCGGCGTGGGTTCTACGCTCCGGCGCTGCTCGGTGCTCCCACGACGACTCGACAGGCCGAGATCCTCAACACAGCCCTGATCGGCCCTCCGACCGGAACACGGGGAGTCGTGAATGGTCGCGATGTCCTCTCGCGAACGACGATCTCCCACGACCCTGTCACGGCGTACAACTCGCAGCCGCGGGAGGTCTCCAGCCCGAACGTCATTGTGATGGGTGACGTTGGTGCGGGGAAAAGCTCCCACACCAAGTGCAACTTCGTCCTCCGGCCGCTGCTGCTGAAAGGGCGTCGGGGCGTGGTTTTTGACATCAAAGACCAAAACGGGGAAGGCGAATACTCGGACCCTGCCCGGTGCTTCGGGTTCGAACCGATCAAGTTCACCAGCGACGGCTCCGGCACCACCCTGAATCTCCTCGACCCGGTCATCGCCCGTGGCACCGGCATCCAAGGCCAGGCCAGGCTGCTGAATATCGTCACCCGCCTCGCGCGCGGCGACCAGCCGCTCGACGGGTGGGAAGAAGAAGCGCTTCGCGCCGCGCTCCGCACGACCGTCGAGCAGGCGCACGGTCGTGCACCGGTTCTCGCGGACGTCCTCCCGAACCTGGGCAACATCGCCGACGACGACGCCTACCGGTCCCTGTCGGTCAACGCGCGCGATGACCTCCACAAGGCCGGCCTCTCCGTCAAATGGACCCTCAACGGGCTCCTCGACGAATACGCCGGCCTCCTCGACGGGGAAACGTCCTCGACCGTTGATCTGAACGGCAAGCTGACCGTCTTCGACCTGTCGCAACTACCCGCCGACGGGCCGGCGGTGCCGGTGGTGATGGCGATTGGGAACATGTGGATGCTCGGACGCCTCCGACACGAACGCAGCTTCGCCACCACCGTCGTCTACGAGGAAGGGTGGCACATGATCGGGGGGCCCTCCGCGCAGCTGATCAAGTCCAACCAGAAGCTCTCCCGAGGCCTCGGGATCTCCAACGTCTTCGTTATGCACAAAGGCACTGACATTCCCAAAGACTCACCCGGCATGACCATCATCCAAGAAGCCCAGACGGTGATCATCTACCGGCAGTCCCGCCCCCAAGATGCCCTCTGGTGTCAGGAGACGTTCGGCCTGGCTCCGGAGACCGGCCGGGCGATTGAAATGCTCCGTGACGGGCATTACATCTTCAAGTACGGGTCGCACCCGGAGGCGCACGTGCAGCACATTCGCTCCGCGTGGGAGCAGCAGCTGACCAACACGGACGAGGGCCTCGCCGTAGGCAACGTCATCTGAGCTCATGGGCCTGGGCAAAGTGATCGCCGTCGGCATCGCCGGCCTGATCCTCACCTTGGGCGGCTCGGTCGCCCTTTCCTCCGGAACCGGGACCAGCTGCGGACCCACGACCATCAACGCAGCCACCGCCACGACGACCCGACCGGTGGCCGGGTACGGCGGCGACCAGCTCGGCAACGCCGCCGCGATCATGAACGCCGCCACCGCCTTGGGCCTGAACGCGCACGCCCAGGCCCTCGGGGTCATGACGGCGATGGGGGAGTCGAGCCTGCACAACGTTGACCATGGCGACGCGGCCGGCCCCGACAGTCGCGGCTTGTTCCAACAACGCGACGCCTGGGGAACACTCGCCGACCGGATGAACCCCGCCACCGCAGCGTCACTGTTCTTCCAGCGGCTTCGCGGCGTTCCTGGCTGGGAAACCCTGGCACCCACGATCGCCGCCTCCCGGGTTCAAATCAACGCGAACCCCAACTATTACGCGCCGTTTTTCGCGCCCGCGCTCGACGTCGTCGCGGCCTTGTCAGGCGCAGCCGCCGGCGGTTCGTGCGCGGTGTCCGGGGACGCGATCGGCCTCGCACAACAGCTCGTCACCGCCGCCGACGCCGGCCAGCTGCGGGGTCTGGTCCCCGACCACATCCGGGAAATCCGGTGGATCGCTCAAGGGCAAACGGTGCCAGACTGCGAAATCGACACCCGCATCCTGCAGGTCATCGTTCTTGCCCTGAATCAGTTTCACCAGGTTGGCGTCAGCGACATCAACCGCAAATGCACCGGCACGCTTCTCGGCGCCGGGACGCAGTCCTCGCACTGGATCAACGGCGGCGGAGAAGCTGTGGACATCTACTCCCTCGGTGGCGTGCCCGTCACCGGTGCGGACGGTCAATCGATCAGGCTGATTGGCCTCCTCGACCCGGTCATGCCGGCCGGGTCCCGCATCGGCCAAGAGCAATGCCGACGGAATGCCGGGAGCGCCGTTCAGCTTGTGCACTTTACTCAGATCAACGACACGTGCAACCACCTGCACCTCGACGTCGCATACACCCACGATCCGGTGACCGTTGGATAACGCCAGGACTCAGTACCTCGCGACCTCATCGATAACCTCGCCGATAAAGTCGGATCTCCGTTCGATCCCATCGTCAAAGTTGTTTGGCACGGCGTCTCCGACTGCG
>NZ_JPRS01000175.1 GCF_000738085.1 Cryobacterium sp. MLB-32 | reverse complement strand
CGGTACCTGCGGGAACGTCGAATTAGTAACCGATCGTTCGGAAAGTAATTCTGACAGATCCGGGGACTCGCGGCAACCCTTGAGTTCACCGAGCAGCGCCAAAGGGGTCATTGACAGGGCCGGTCACTGGGACATAATCGGAACAGGTGTACGTCCGCTGCCGCGTCTGGCACCTTCCAGCATCAGGAAATGGATATGACAGAGCACGCGAGCGCCGACGACTGGACGGACTTCGAATCCGTCGACACCCAACCGATTGACCTGCAGCCGTTCCTGAATTTGCCCTTCTCGGCGACCTTCGGATCGCCTGCCACGTCGCTGGCCGGCGTGATCGGCATCGATGGGCACGACGGTACCGGCAAGACGACGATCGCTCGAGGTGTCGCTCGCGCGCTTGGCGCCTCGTACCAAAGCCCCTTCGCGGGTGAACGCGGAGCGCTTTTGGCTCGCGCCAACCGGGCCGGCGACCATGACGCCGTGCTCCGCATCGGATCAGCCGCCCTGACCGCGGCGATTGACCGCACTGGCCCGGCCCGACCTGTTGTTCTCGACCGCTCCTGGATGACCGTCGGATCTCTGATGACAGATGAAGACTTCTACGATCGATGGAACCTCTGGGTGCCCACCATCCTGTGCTGGTCAGACCTGCCGACCACCTTGGAACGACTCCGGCAACGAGACAAACCGACGGAATCCGCGGCCTGGCATGAGCACTACATCGAACGGTACCGGTGCATGGCCGAAGACCGCGGCTGCGTGATCATCAACACCGGGCGCTCCTCCGACGCCGAAGCGATCGCCCAAGTGGTTGACGAAGCGCGCCGCCTGCTCAAATGGTCGGCGTCGGAGACGGTGCGCCCGGAACAGGCCTAGATTCACAGGAAAGGCTGAGCAGCGCGTCCCAGGCGAATGTTGCGAGCCAGTGCGTGGACATGAAGTCGGGCGAACGGGCGCCGGCGAGGCCCGCCTCAAGGAGGGAGTCGTGAGCCGCGCGCAGGGCGGCTCGCTGCTGGCCCAGACGGATGCCGTCGGCTTCCTGGGCGGGGATGTCGAGCGTGCCGAGAATGCGCGCGATCTGGCCGGCCCGAGACAGGTTGAGTCCGTGCAGGTGCACGAGGGAACCGTCGCTTTCATCAGTCACCTGCATCGGGCGAAGAATGCGTGACTCCTCGCTCAGCGCGGGGAGGAACCGCGCGAACCAGGTGGCAAACTCCGCCGCCGGCAGCACCCGGCGCATCAGGTCAGCCTCACTCAGCCCCGCGGAGAGGAAGTCCTGGCCACTCAGCTCCCACTCGCCGGGCCAGTCGGCGTCGTCGCTGAACCAGTCGAGGGCCAGGTTGACCGCGGCTGCGGCAGCATCCGCTCGCCCGAGCTGCCGGAAAGCATCGACGAGGAGCGCCAGCCCAAATGCCGAATTGCTGTGCACGCCGTGTCGCACCGGGTGCTCCGCGGTGGCCGCCCAGGCCTGGAAAATCTCGGCGACCACGTCGACGATCGGGTCGAGGGCGAGTGCCCACGCGCGGATGCGGGTGTCCCCGGATGCCGCGCAGGTGGCGGCGAGGCGCACCACCCATGCCCAGCCGTAGGGGCGTTCCCAGCCGGGATTGGCCCGGAGGTACGCCGCTTCCACCCTGAGCTTGTCGACGCTCAGGTTGTGTGCGATGGCCGAGCGCAACACCAGATCCCGGTCTGCTTCGAGTCCATGCTCGAGCAGGAGCACGCCCAGGACGTGCATGTGCACACAAGAATGCCAGTCGTACGAGGTGTGGAACGCCGGATGGATCTGCTCCGGCACCGGCCGATCGCCGGTCGAACGCGTGGTGTGATGAGCCGAATACGGGAACGCCCGGCCCAGATTGTCGAGCACAATGTCGGCGAAGACGGGCGCCAGCGCGTGACGTTGCTCGACGCTGTCCAGCCGCTCGTTCGGTGTCTGATCCATCGCGTCCCCGCATCATCGCTTCTGACTGATCGTCCCGCGAACAGTGCTTAAAAGCAAAATCAGCACGGTCACCCCGCCGCGCCGCACGAGGTGACAGCGCTCGTCGCGCTGTCTGAAAAAGCAGAATGGGCACCCACCGTGAGGTGGGTGCCCATTCCGTATGGAGCGGAAGATCTAGCGGATGCTAGATGCTCGCGAGCTCGCGCACAGCCGCGTCGCCGGGGGCGGCGGACGTGTAGCTGGCGTCGATCTCTGCCCGGTCGAGCAGCTCGTCCATGCGGCGCTTGCGCTGCTTCGGGATGAGCGTGACGACGGTTCCGGACTTGCCCGCGCGACCGGTACGGCCGGAGCGGTGCAGGTAGGTCTTGTACTCGTCGGGAGCGTCGGCCTGGATGACCAGGTCGATGTCGTCCACGTGGATTCCGCGAGCCGCGACATCCGTTGCCACGAGCACGTTGACACGGCCGCTCGTGAGCATCTGGAGGTTACGGGTACGACGGGCCTGGTTGAGGTCGCCGTGAAGGCTTGTGGCCTTCACTCCGGCGTCTTCAAGCTGGTCGGCGAGCTGCTCAGCGTAGGCACGCGTGCGGCTGAAGATGAGCGTCTTGCCGTTGCGGTTGACGAGCTCCTCGATGATGCGGCTCTTGTCGCGGTGCTCGATGACGAGCACGCGGTGGTCGATCGTGGAGGAAGCCTGGTCTTCACCGGCAACCTCGTGCACAGCCGGGTTGGTCAGGAATTCCTTGACCAGCGAGGCAACGCCCTTGTCGAGGGTGGCGGAGAAGAGCAGCTTCTGGCCGCCCTTCTTGGTCTGACGCAGGATGCGCTGTACGGGCTCGAGGAACCCGAGGTCGCACATGTAGTCGGCCTCGTCAAGAACGGTCACGACGACCTCGGAAAGGTCGAGACGACCCTGCTCGATGAGGTCTTCGATGCGGCCCGCGGTGCCGATGATGATGTCCACGCCGCGCTGGAGGGCGCTGACCTGGCGGTACTGGGGAACTCCGCCGTAGATCTGGGTGGTGAAGAGCCCCACGCTGCGGGCGATCGGCTGGATGGTGCGGTCGATCTGCAGGGCCAGCTCACGGGTGGGGGCGAGGATGAGCGCGCGGGGCTTGCGGGCCATCTTGCGGTCCTTGGCGCCGTTGTTCTCCATCAGCTTCTCCACGAGGGGAGCGCCGAAGGCGATGGTCTTGCCGGAACCGGTCTTGCCACGGCCGAGTACGTCGCGGCCGGCGAGCACGTCGGGGATGGTTGCGGCCTGGATCGCGAACGGAGCCGACGCGCCCATGGCAGCCAGCTCACGCACGATGTTCTCGCCGAGGCCGAGGTCGCCGAAGCTCACACCGACGACATCGGATGCCGTCGTGGCGATGGCTTCGAGACGCTCGAGAACCACGTCGTCGCCGCCGGCGAAGGTGGGCTTGACGCCGTCTTCGCTGCGCTTCGGGTAGAACTTGCTGTCGCCACCCTCGGTGCGGGCCGGACGGTCGTTGTTGAAGTCGCGACGGGGAGCGCGCTCGGCACGGTCACCGTAGGACGGACGCTCGGTGCGGGCCGGGCGGTCTCCATAGGAGGGACGCTCGGTGCGCTCGGCACGGTCGCCGTACGACGGACGCTCGGTGCGAGCCGGGCGGTCGTTGTTGTAGGCCGGACGATCGGTGCGGGGAGCGCGGTCGCCATAGGCCGGGCGGTCGGTACGGGGAGCGCGGTCGCCATAGGCGGGACGCT
>NZ_JPRS01000174.1 GCF_000738085.1 Cryobacterium sp. MLB-32 | reverse complement strand
AAATGAGCACGATCAGCACCAGCAAGATCAGCGTCACCGGTCTTCGTAAGTCCTTTGGCTCCAACGAAGTACTCAAGGGGCTCGACGTTGAAATCATGGAGGGCGAGGTCGTCTGTGTGATCGGTCCGTCAGGCTCGGGCAAATCCACCTTCCTCCGCTGCCTCAATAAACTCGATGAGATCACCGCGGGCACCGTCGTCGTCGATGGCTTTGATCTGACGGACAAGACCGTGAATCTGAACGAGGTTCGTCAGCACATCGGCATGGTCTTTCAGCACTTCAATCTGTTCCCGCACATGACGGTTCTGCAGAACATCATGCTTGCTCCCGTCGAACTTCGTCAGGGCACCAAGCGCGAGGCCAGGGCGACGGCTGAAGCCCTCCTGGCGCGCGTCGGCCTGAGCGACAAGGCCCAGGCTCGGCCTGCGCAGCTCTCCGGGGGGCAGAAGCAGCGCGTTGCCATCGCTCGGTCGCTCGCGGTGAATCCTGACATTATGCTCTTCGACGAGGCGACGAGCGCGCTCGACCCCGAGATGGTCGGGGAGGTTCTGCAGGTGATTCGCGAGCTGGCGACGGAAGGCATGACCATGGTGGTTGTCACGCACGAGATGGGCTTTGCCCGGGAGGTCGCTGACCGTGTCATTTTCATGGCCGACGGCGTCATCGTCGAGGAGGGAAGTCCCGAGGAGATCTTCGGCAATCCTCAGCAGGTTCGCACCCAGGACTTCCTCTCCAAGGTGCTCTAACCGAACCGGCTAGTCGCCCACGATCTCCTCGCGCACGCGGCGCAGGTCCTCCATCAGCGAGCCGATCAGGATCCAGTGATCGGGGTGGGGAGTCACAATCTGCAGCGGCGCCGTGAGGGCCATGACTTCAGGGGCGGGTAACGCCGGCGCGGCGGAGCCCTCTCCGTCTCCCCGGGTCAGCAGTCGCAGGTCGTGGGCCACCCGCACCAGCTCCGTCGAGAAAGCCTGAAGGCTCGGCTCATACTGCAGGGAATCGTCGTAGTGATCGTGCAGGGCCCGCGTCATACCGATGGCGCGGGTCACGAGGGTGGGCAGCCGCTTGGTCATAGCCCGGTCTGCGTCGAGGTCGAGACGAAGTTTTGCCTTGCGTGGGTTGAGCATGAGACTCTCCTCCGCCTGCAGGATCGCCCTCTCCGCGGATTCCAGCATGGGTCGCAGGAGACGCGCTTTGATCATCAGTTCCATGAGGTCGGCCGGGCGCTGGGGTGTGCGCAGCGCCCGTGCGATGCGGTCGAAGGTCTCGGCCACTTCGCGCGCAAGCAGGCTGACCGCCTCACTGGCCGGCCTGATCAGCACCGGCGGAACGATGACGGCATTGATGATGAGGGCGATACCGGCGCCGATGAAAGTCTCATAAATGCGATCCAGGGCATAGCCGGGAGTGGTGGCACCGAGGGCGAGAACGAGCATCGCGCTGATCGGGATCTGGCTCGCTGAGACGGGCGAGAGCCGGAGGGCCCACGCCACCGTGATGCTGACGATGACGGTCCCGAGCACGACCCAGCTTGACTGGCCGAAGAAGAAGCCGATTGTGGAAGCGATGATCACGCCACCGATGACACCCGACGTACGCTCGATGGCGCGGCCCAGAGTCTGGTTCACGCTCGGCTGCACCACGAGAAGCGCGGCGATGGCCGCGAAGATCGGCAGATCACTCGGGAGCAGGAGCTGGGAGGCCAGCCACGCCAGGGCTACGGCCACCGATGTCTTCACGGTCTGCAGAAAAGGCAGCCGCCGGGAGATCCGTAGGTTCGTCGATATTCGCACTCTCTAGGATATCTCGCTGCCGCCACCCCCGTCGGAGCCGACGCAGGTCAGGTCTCGAGCTGTCGGTGCGCGGGGCGGAGGTGCAGACATCGCGCGAGATGTCCTAGTCGAAGATGCGAAGGAGTCGCCAGGGGAGACCGTCAACCGATGACACCATGTCGTGGGTGCCAACGACGCTGATCTCCTGGCTCACGTCGAAGACGTGCGTCTCACCGTCATCGGCCGTGGCTTGAAACCGCCACCCGGAGATGTCGAGTGGTGCATGACCGATTCCATAGCTGTACGGCTCGAACGGTTTCCACCACTCCGATGTTCCCACGAGAGCGGTCGGCGTATCGGACACACGAAACCGCCGGGAGCGCCAGACCAGCCGCACCGGCGATCCGGCCTCGCTCGTCCAGACCATCACGGGTTCGTTCACCGAGGGCATTTCGCACCTCCTCGACTCAGTTATCTAGAACACATGTTCTAAGAAAACTATAACGCCGCGGCTGACTCCGAGTCCACAGAAGATTTAGGCCAGATCATCATCCGTGCGGGCGCCGAAGACGATTTCATCCCAGCTCGGCATAGACGCCCGACCACGCTTGCCGTGACTGCCTGTCGTGCGCGGCTGGGCCTTCGCCGCTGCCTGGTTGGCCGACTGGCTCGCCCAGATGCTCTGCGTGGTCTCCGTGCGACGAGGAGGCGTCTCTTCGGTGGTGACGGATTCGACGCCGGTTTCTGGCTGGGCGGGGGAGTCGGCGGATAATTCGGCGGGAGTCTCGATGCGGCGCCGACCCGCACCGGTTCCGGCACGGCTCGATGCGGCATCGCCGAGAGCAGCAGCTTCCCGTTCGCCACGGCGGCGGCGCAGGGAATCCAGCAGGTCTGCCGTCTCGCTCATGCTCACCGAGGGCTCAGCTGCCCGCTTGATGGCCGCTTTCGACACGGCTTCGGACGAACCGAGCGTACGAGATTCGACGGGACGTGAGTAGGGAACGGGTTCGATCGGTGCGGTGTCGTTGAGGATTTCGTCAGCGAGCGACTCTTTGAAGGTGAACGCGCCGCTGTCGAACCGGGAAACGTCGGAATTGCTGGTCTCGGAACCGACAGCGCGCAGTCGCGGGATCAGCGAACCCTTGAGCTCGCCCTGCTGCGAGAGTGCAATGGCCTCGTTACCGATGGGTGACAGGGCATTCTTCTTGGGCTCGAAGCCCCAGCGCGCATCATGGTCGATATCGTCGGCGGTGAAGGAGAGCTTGATGATCCACCCGGCGCCGGGCTCTTTCCAACTGGCCCAGCGTTCGTTGGACGCTCCGAGGGAGGCGAGACGGTCACGGATGACGCCACCAAAGTTGGCATCGTCTCCCACCGGGTCGGGGTCGATGGCTGTGTGTACGGGAACGCTCAGCGCGCAGGACACCATGTATTCGCGCTCCGCAACCACAGGCCCCTCGAACCGGCGAACGTAGTCGAGCGGGGCGCCGGTGACCGCAGCCACGTCTTCCGCCGACATTCCTGATCGAATATGCGCCTGCACCTCACGCGGTGAGAGCTTGGGCGCTGTGGACGCCTCCGTCTGGGTTTGACGAAGCTTGGACTGGAGAACCTCGTCGATGGCGATTCGAAAACGATCGCCGTCTTCTGACGCTGCAAGCAGCGCACCGTTCTCAACCCCAATGACCTTCAATTCCTGCATGGCGCAAGCCCTCTCGCGATTACCGTTAGCTGCAAGAATCGCATGTCTTCGTGTGTTTTTCCGGGAATACGCCGGGCGTGCCGCAAGTTGATGACAGAGCTGACCGAAATGTAAGGCGAGCGAGTTGCTATTTCCCCCGGATTGTTGCAAACTGTGCCCGCTGATTTCGTTTATCGGCGTTACTGAAATGGATGGGCATGGCAACCGACTACGACGCACCGCGGAAGACCGAAGACGACTCTGAGTCGA
>NZ_JPRS01000173.1 GCF_000738085.1 Cryobacterium sp. MLB-32 | reverse complement strand
ACGGATGATGACATCCATGCTGAAACGCATAGAGAAGAGAAGTAGTCATGGCAGTTCCGAAGCGCAAGCAGTCGCGATCCAACACCCACTCCCGTCGTGCGCAGTGGAAGGCCACCCCGCCTACCCTCGTGAAGACGATGGAAAATGGCAAGGTCACCTACAGCCTTCCTCACCGCGCTAAGGTCGTCACCGACTCTGCCGGCACCGCACTCTTCATGGAGTACAAGGGTCGCAAGGTCGCCGACGTTTAGTCTGCCCCTGGAACTCGTCGCACTATGACGAACCCGGAAACCGAGCGGTCGCCCCTCGTGGCGACCCTCGGTGTAGAACTTGACGCAGGTTTGCTTGAGCTGGCGCTGACGCACCGCTCATTCGCCTACGAGAACGGCGCCATCCCCACGAACGAACGCCTGGAGTTTCTCGGCGATTCCATTCTGGGGCAGGCCGTTACGGTCATGCTGTATCGCACGTACCCGCATCTCGACGAGGGTGACCTGGCCAAGCGCCGGGCCAGCCTCGTGTCGAGCGCTGCTCTCGCGGAAATCGCGAGAGGACTTGGCCTTGGTGACTATGTGCGCTTGGGCCGGGGTGAGGTACTCACCGGTGGGCACGACAAATCGTCCATTCTGGCCGATACCGTCGAGGCTTTGATCGGTGCGGTCTACCTGGATCGGGGCGGCGATGTCGCCACGGCCTTCGTGCTCCGGCTCATTGAACCGTTCATGAAGGATCCCGACCACTTCGGTGTGTTGATGGACCCGAAGACCAGCCTTCAGGAGCTCGCTGCCTCGCGTGGTGTGGGAGCTCCGGTGTATTCGGTATCTGAAAGCGGGCCCGACCACGCCAAGA
>NZ_JPRS01000172.1 GCF_000738085.1 Cryobacterium sp. MLB-32 | reverse complement strand
TCCCTCGGTATCTCCAACGTCTTCGTCATGCACAAAGGCACCGACATCCCCGTCGACAGTCCCGGGTACACCGTTGTCCAAGAAGCACAGACCGTTTATGCGTTTCGTCAGGACCGTCCCGAAGACGCCCGGTGGGCGCAAGAAACCTTCAACTTCGCCCCCGACACTGCACAAACGCTGATGAGCTTGAACCCCGGGAACTGCATCTTCAAATACGGGTCCAACCCGGAAACTCACATCCACCACGTCCGCTCGGACTGGGAAACAGACGTGACCAACACCGACTCGGCGATGGCTGCCGGCGACGCCACGGACTAAACCCGATGACCAAGGGCGTGCTGGGGACCGGAGCGGTACTGCTCCTTGTCGTCATCTTCACCATGCTGCTGCTCATCACCGGCGGCGGGCCCAACGCCGCCTGCGCGGCCGTATCCGCGAACCCCCAGGCTGCAGCCGACCACCCGGGTGTTGCCGGGTACCAGGGCGACCAGCTCGTCAACGCCGCCGCCATCATGAATGCCGGGGCGAGCCTCGGCGTCACCGTGCAGGGACAAACCCTCGCCGTGATGACCGCCATGGGGGAGTCGTCCCTTCGAAACATCGACCACGGCGATATAGCCGGCCCCGACTCCCGAGGCCTGTTCCAACAGCGCGACACCTGGGGCACCCTCACCGACCGGATGGACCCCACCCGCGCGGCGACGTTCTTCTTCCAACGATTGCTGAACGTCCCCAACTGGGAAACCCTCACACCCACCATCGCCGCCCACACTGTTCAACACAACGCGGACCCCGACCACTACACCCCCTTTTACGCCAGCTCCCAGGCTGTCGTTGCCGCGCTCTCCAGCGGGGCAGCATGCGCGGCAGGCCTCAGCGGTGACGCCCGGGCGCTCGCGCAGGCACTCGTCGTGAAGATTGATGCGGGGAAAATCAGTGGGTTTTCACCCGATCACCTCCGCGAAATACGGTGGATCGCCGCCGGGGAAGTGCACCAGAATTGTGGGATCGATACCCGCATTTTGCAAGTCATCACCATCGCGACGACCATGTTCGACAGTGTCGGGATCTCCGACATCAACCGCGCTTGCACCAACACTCTCCTCGGCTCCGGGACCGCGTCACCGCACTACGCCAACGGCGGCGGCCACGCCGTTGACTTCTACTCTCTGGGCCGTGTCCCCACCACCGGAGCCGATGCGAACGCTCTGAAGCTCCTCCGAGCGCTCAGCCCGGTCATGCCCCCTGGATCCGGGGTCGGCCAGTCGCAGTGCCGGGCCGCCGCCGGCGTCACCCTGGACGTGTCGATGAGTCAGTTCGCTGATTTCTGTAACCACGTCCACATCGCCGTCGACCCGAACACCACCGCGCCGATGAACCTCACCACCGCCCCCTGACCATCCACCCCAGCAATACCCCCGCCCCACCATGAACAATGAGGGCCGCGTCAGCGGCCAGGAGAAGATGACCATGGTCGATTGGAAAGCACGCATCATGACCGGCGTCCTCGCGGTCCTCGCCCTCCTTGGCTTGCTTGTTGCCGTGCACGTCGGAGCCGCCATCACCCCGACCGGAACCGAGTACTCCTGGAACCCCGCCGCCCTGGCGGGCGCTTTCCTACTCCACGGCGCACCCTGGCCAGAGGCGGCGACCTGGACCTCGTTCGCGGCCATGATCCTCGTCGTGGCCCTGTTCGCGTTCATCATGGCCAAGCAGGCCCAATGGGCCACGCGCAAACGCAACAATGGGGCGCTGGCGCACATGGCCACCAAACGCCAGTCCGCCGTACTGCGCGCGAAAGCCCGCGCGAAAGAAGCCGCGCACCTCCACCCCAACGCAGAGCAACTACCTCCGGGTGAGCGCGTCGGGGTCCTCGTCGGCCACGGAACCCGCTGGGTATACCAAGGGTGGCGCGACCTCGGCGTGTACGTATTCGGTACAGGACGCGGCAAAACGTCCGGCCTCGTCATCCGGCACATGATCGAAGCGCCCGGCGCCGCCATCATGACCTCCAACAAAGTCGACGGCGTCCGGGAAACTCTCGCCGGCCGCGCCGGCCGGGGGACAGCATTCATCTTCGACCCGAACCACATCTACCGCCGAGAGACCCTCCCCGACTTCTTATTCAACCCGCTCGACTACATTCAAAACGCTTCCGACGCCCGGGAGCTCGCTGCGATCTTTGAAGCGTCGACCCGGAAGGCCTCCGATCGGGGCGGCGATTCCCAGTTCGATACCGCCGGCCGCGACATGCTCGCCTACTTCTTCCTCGCCGCAGCCCTCGACCACGAACCCCTCTCCCAAGTCTTCGCCTGGTTCGCCCGAGCCGAAGGCCACCTCCCCGAGCAGATTCTCCGCCGGCACGGCAAGAAAGGGCCAGCAGCCACCATCGAAGGGATTCTCAGCTGGCCTGAAAAAACAAAAGGCAGCGTCTACGCCACCGCGCAACGCATGGCCTCGGCCCTGGCCGACGACGACCTCCTCGCCTGGACCGACACCCCCGGAATCCGGTCGTTCAACCCGGAAGAGTTCATCACCAGCTCCGACACGCTCATCCTGCTCTCCAAAGACGGGGAAGGATCGGGCGGGGCGATCCTGACCGCGCTCGTTCGCGCGATCTGCAAGACCGCCGAACGCACGGCGCAAAGCAACGGCGGACGGTTGGACGTCCCGCTCGTGATGGAGCTGGACGAATGCGCCAACATCGTTCGCTGGCCTGAGCTGCCGTCCGTCTACTCCTACTACGGGTCCATGGGCATCATGCTCAACGCGTACTTTCAATCCCGGGCGCAGGCGATCGACGCGTTCGGCAAAGAAGGCTGGCAAACCCTCTGGGACGCCGCCGCACACCGCGTCTACGGCGGCGGCTCCGGCGACGACGACTTCCTCCGTGCTCTCGCCGCACTCATCGGCGACCACGACGAAATCACCTACGGCAGCTCCACCAACCGCGACGGCCACACCTCCACGTCCACCAACACTCGCAAAGTCAACACCCTCGACATCGCTGCCCTCGGCTCACTCCCCGAATGGAGAGCCGTCCTCTTCACCTCCAAATGCCGCCCCGTCATGGTCGACACCATCCCTTGGTTCCGCGACAAGGCACTCAAAACCATCATCAACCGCCCCCTCCCACCCACGACCGTCGCTGCCGCCATCCCAGTGAACCCTGATGAACCAGGCATCGAGGACACAGCGACGGAAGAGGTGGTCACCCGTGGCTGACGACGATGCCCTCGACCACATTCCAACTGACGAGGTCGAGCGCGAGAACTGGGACGACGAAACGAACGAAGATGACCCCAACGCCGACACCACCGCTCCCTCTCAGGAACCGGGCGACGACGCAGAAGAGAGCAGCGACGAGGAAGACCCGAACGTCCGAGAGTTGTTTCTCGACTGGCTCACCACGCACCTGCGCACGGTGGAAGTTGTCGGGACGAAACCAACACCGTGGTGCGCGCAGTGGTGGCTGCACCCTGAAGTCGTCGCGCGTTTCAAATCTCTCTGGCAAGCCAGCATGCAAGCCGACGCCAGCGTGCAAGACGGCGACGCCGGCGCAGTGTCATCCTGGTGGATCAACCACTGGGACCGTCACGCCGCCGTGATCTTCGATAAGAGCACCGGCCCATTCCGAGACTGCGACCCCGATGAAGGGCACCTTCATCGCCGCAAAGACAAAACCTCACCGATCGTTTCGGCGACGAGGCCACCCGACAATGTGGAACTTTAGAAGCAGATAGGTCGCTATGGCAGCGTGGTCGTTTCTGCAGATCGCGGTGGGTCATGTGTCCTGGGGTGCTGGCGGTTGCTCGGGTCAGCCTGTTGATTTCACGTGCTGGAGGCTGGGCGGGTGGAGGCCTTTCGGGGAATGACGAGGGGGGTTCCCGTTTCGGGGTCGGTGGATGATCATTGTGGCCAGTCCGAAGACATTCTGGATGAGTTCTGTGGTCAAAATCACGGTGGGATCCCCCTGCGCGACGATTTTTCCGTGACTCATGACGACAAGGTGGGTCGCGTAGCGTGCCGCTTGGTTCAGATCGTGCAGCACGACCGTCACTGTGCGTCCCTCCTCGTGCAAGCGCGCGCACAAGTTCAGCACCTC
>NZ_JPRS01000171.1 GCF_000738085.1 Cryobacterium sp. MLB-32 | reverse complement strand
TGGACAGTCGCGAAGAATGGGCCTGCAATATGCTCGTCCTCAACAAAAGAAAGGTCATCATGCCCGATCATTTGCCACGAACTGCCTCGATGCTGCGCGACGAGGCCGGGATCGACGTCACCGCAATTCCGTTCCGCGAAATTCTCAAAAACGGTGGCGGTCTGCACTGCTCAACAATGGAACTCCAGCGTGACTGGGCTTAGCGCGGGGCACCCGTCGTCGGCTGATGACGGAGCATTCCTCGATGATTTCGTGACGATGTCGACCTTCGGCGCCACTGCCAACCAGGGAGTCGACCGTCAGGCCGCCACCGCGGAGGACGGGCAGACCCGGGAGTGGTTCACCGGGTTGTTGCGCGCGAACGGTTTCACGGTGGACATCGACCCGATCGGCAACATTTTCGGTCTCCTCGAACTCGTGCCGGGCGCGCCCTACGTTCTGCTCGGGTCGCACCTCGACAGCCAGCCGCTGGCGGGCCGGTTCGATGGAGCCTACGGCGTCCTTTCCGCAGCACACGCGGCTATGCGCACGCGCGATCAGTTCGCAGCGAATGGCGTCACCCCCACTTTCAACCTGGCCGTCGTCGACTGGTTCAACGAGGAAGGCTGCCGGTTCAAGCCGAGCATGATGGGCAGCGGGGTGTTCACCGGCCTGCTCGACCTGGAGAAGACCTTGGCCACGACCGATGCGCACGGCGTCACGGTTGCGGAGGCGCTGCAGGCCATCGACGGCGTCGGCACGTTCACCCCGCCCTCGATCGCCGCCTACTCGGAGATTCATATCGAGCAGGGCCGCAGCATGGATGACGCCAACACGACCATCGGCATGGTGTCCTCGACCTGGTCGGCGCGCAAATACGAGATCGTGGTGCGCGGAGAGCAATCGCACTCGGGTGCGACGCGGATGAAGGATCGTCGCGACGCCGTTCTCGGCGCAGCCAAAGTGATCGTGGCTGTGAACGACCTGCTGGCCAAATTCGACGAGGAGGCCGTGCACAGCTCGATCAGCGAGCTCTACGTGGCCCCCAATTCCCCGGTGACGGTGGCCCGCGAAGTGCGATTCTTGATCGACATTCGAGCCCGTGAATCAGGGCTTCTCGCCGAGGCTTACGCACATCTGCAGGATTCGATAGCCCTGATCGAGGCAGAGTGCCGGGTGAGCATCGACGAGATCGGGGCCAGCATCTGGGAGAGCGGTCCCTTCCTGGAAAGCGGAATTGAACTGACACGCAGTTCAGCCGAGGCCCTCGGCTACACGAACGACCGTGTTCTCACGCTCGCTGGCCACGACGCAACAAATATGAAAGAGATCGTGCCCACCATCATGCTTTTTGTGCCGAGTGCCGCAGGCGGCATTTCCCACAACGAGCGCGAATTCACGTCTGACGCGGATCTGGTGTCCGGCCTCAACGTGTTCACGCACGTTGTCACTCGCCTGGCCCTTGGCGAACTACCCGAGTCGCTCAACGCGCTCGAAGCTGCCGCTTCGCGCTAGGTCAGTAACAGCCGGGTGCGTGCCGATTCACAGTCTGCACCCGGCTGGTGTGTGTGCCGAGGTCAACACAAGGCTCACGTCAATTTCAGGAGTCGAGCCGAATTGCCACAGCCCTGACCGGTGCTCCGTCGGCTGCCTGAAAAGCAATCGGCAGCAGGGAGATGAACGGTGCCTCAAAGTCGATCGCGGCCACATTGGTCATGTTTTCGCAGATGACGCCGTCGACGTCAGCGATGAGGTGGTGCACCGGAAATCCTTCGCCCAGGTGAGTCGCATCCGGCGTTTCATCGATATTGATCGCATCGATCGCGAATGTGCGCACACCCAACTCGATCAACCGGCGACAGGCATCCGCATCGAGGAACGGATTCTCGAAGTACTCGTCGGTACCGTAATGCGCGCTCCATCCCGTATGCAGAATCACGATCGATCCCGGCTGCACCTGGTTGGCGACGGGAGCGATCAGGTCCCAACCGATGCGGCCGCGGGCACCCACAGAACGGGCATCCACGATCACCCCGCGGCCCACGAAGCGGTCCAGCGGCACCTCATCGATCTTCAGCCCGGTCTCGCTGAAGTGGAACGGAGCGTCAACATGGGTGCCTGTCTGTGACCCCATCGAGACGTTCAACAGGTTGAAACCGTCGCGCTCGATCGTGCTGTGCACGGAGAAAGCCAGCACGGGGTCGCCGGGGTATACCTGCGTCTCGGCGTTCACGGGCACGGACAGATCCACAATCAAATGTTTCGTCATAGTAAATTATTCTTTCATCTGTAGCAATTGAGCTTATGAAGACACTAGTGTTTTTTCATAATCTTCAACACAGTCGGAGCCCCCGCCCGACCCAGAGACAAGGCATCGAGAATGACCATAAACGATCATCGCGATAGCGACCCCGCCGGCACCGTTCTGAACGCCCGCCCCAAGATTACCGAGGTTGAAACTCACGGCATCGACACGATCCCGCATCAGGACCGCACGTCCACCTGGGTGGACCTGCTGCGGATCCAGTTCGGCGGGGCCAACACCTTCGCTACCGTGCTCCTCGGTACGTTTCCCATCGTTCTCGGGCTTTCCTTCTGGCAGGCCGTTCTCGCCGTCGTGGCGGGGGTGCTGGTCGGCACCGTGTTCCTGATGCCCATGGGCCTCTTCGGACCCCGCACCGGCACGAACAATGCTGTTTCGTCGGGCGCTTTCTTCGGCGTGCGCGGCCGGGTGGTCGGCTCCTTCCTGTCCCTCCTCACGGCCATCGCGTTCTACTCAATCTCCGTGTGGGTCAGTGGGGACGCCCTCGTGGGGGCGCTCAACCGACTCGGTGGAATCGAAGACTCCGTTGGCCTCCGCACAGTGGTCTACGCCGTCATCGGATTGCTGGTCATCATCGTCGTCGTCTACGGTTTCCAGTTCATGCTCCTGGTGAACAAGACCGCCGTCATCGCCAACACCATCCTCATCCTGCTCGCCTTTGTCGCCTTCTCCGGCACCTTCGACGCCAGCTACAACCCCGGGCCTGACGCCCTCGCTCTCGGCGGCTTCTGGCCAACCTTTGTTGCCTCGGCGCTCATCGTGATGTCCAACCCCATCTCATTCGGCGCATTCCTCGGTGACTGGTCGCGCTACATCCCGAAGTCCACGCCGGCACACAAACTTCTGTTGGCCACGTTCCTCGGACAGGCCCTCACTTTGATTCCGTTCCTCTTCGGTGTGGCAACGGCCACGATCGTGGCAGGAGAGGCCGACTACGTATTCGCCCTCATTCAGGCTTCGCCTATTTGGTACGCGGTGCTTCTCATGGCCGTGGCCTTTATCGGTGGCCTCTCCACGGGAACAACGTCGCTGTACGGCACTGGCCTCGATTTTTCCTCGGTCGTGCCACGGTTCAGCCGGGTACAGGCGACGATCGCGATCGGCGTCCTCGCGTTCCTGTTCATCCTCACCGGACGTCTCTTCTTCGACCTTCTCGGTGCGGTGAATGCGTTCATCGGAGCGATCATCGTCACCACCACTCCGTGGATGGTCATCATGGCCATCGGCTTCATCGTTCGGCGAGGATACTTCAGTCCCCGCGACCTGCAGGTGTTCAACAAGGGTGAAGTCGGCGGAGCCTACTGGTTTAACTCGGGCGTCAACTGGCGAGGAATGCTCGCCTGGATCGGTGCCGCCGCGATCGGATTGCTCTTCGCCAACTTTCCGCCCGTGATCGTCGGTCCGCTCAGCAGTCTTGGCGGAGGCATGGATCTGAGTCTCGTCACGGCAGTTGTGTCCGCGGCCGTTCTCTACCTCGGCGCACTGTGGATCTTCCCCGAACCTCGCACGGTCTTCGGTGACGACGGCCCGCGCCTCGTAGCGGCATCCGATGCCCCGCTTCAGGAGATCCTGATCGACCATTCCTCCACCGCAGCCAAGGTTCACGCCAAAGCCGCAGCGCGCATCCACTCATGACTCCCGTCGACGGCCTCCCATCTGCTGAACCTGGTGGTGTTCCCACCGACGGCACAGCCTCGGCCCTGGCGGCCGTCGACGACATCATTGACAACTTTGCACACCACCGCAGGGCGGAATACTTCACTGGGTTCACCCCGGATGCCACCTTCCTGTTCCATACGTACCCAGGTCGGCTTGAATCCCGAGCCGCCTACGAGCAGCTCTGGGACGTGTGGGAAGAAGACCACGGTTTTCACGTGCGCTCCTGTGCCTCAAGCAATCGTCGCATTCAGATTTTCGGCCAGACCGCCGTGTTCAGCCATGACGTCGATACGGTGGCAACCTTCGACGGTGCTACCGAAACGGTGACGGAACGGGAAACCATTGTGCTGGAACTGCGCCATGGCGCCTGGTTGTGCGTGCACGAGCACCTATCACTAAGGAACTGAGATGACCAGCACTGACCATCCAGACCCGGTCGCCAAGCGGCCCGTCGCCCTGGTGACGGGAGCTGCCCGGGGACTCGGCGCCGCCATCGCCGGCGCTCTCGAAGACGCCGGTTGGGCGGTCGCTGGTTTCGACTTGGCACCGTCGGCGACCACTCTGAGTGTGCAGGTCGACGTCACCGATGCTTCCGCTGTGGAGAAATCCGTGCGTATCGTCGAGAGCGATCTCGGTCCCATCGGCGCGCTGGTGACCGTGGCAGGTATTTATGAAGAACTGCCCATCGACGACATGACGGATTCCGTCTGGGACCGCATGTTGGCCGTCAACATCGGCGGCACCATCAATGCCTGCTCTGCGGTGGTTCCGTTGATGGTGGCACGTGGATCCGGCGCAATCGTCACCATCTCCTCGGACCTCGGGGTGGGCGGAAGCCAGGGCGACGCACACTATGCAGCCACGAAAGGAGCAATCGTGGGCTTCTCGCGCAGCCTGGCCCGCGAACTCGTCAGCGACGGAGTCTTCGTGAACTCCGTCGCTCCCGGGGCAGCCGACACCGCGATGCTCGCGGCAGATTCCCCGTGGCGCGCAGAGAGCTTCCTACAGTCGCTGCCCGTGGCCCGTCTCGTCCGGCCCGACGAGATCGCTGGTGCAGTTCTCTTCCTCCTCGAGGCCGGCGACACCATGGTTGGCCAACTTCTTTCCCCCAACTCCGGAGCGACGATCTGATGCCCGATTCCCTCGCCTTGTCGCCCGGTCTCGCCCCGGTATCCCCGCCTGTTCTTTCCCCTCGCATTGCGCTGGTAGACCTTCACGACCCGGCTTTCGCCAAGCATGTTGTCGCGCGACTCATCTCAGACGGGATGCGTGTTGCTGTCATTGGCGATCCGGTTCCGGGCGCAGAGATGGATTTCCCCCGCTCGATCCGCCCCACCGCCGCCGAACTGACAGCGGTCGTGGCACGAATCGAGCGAGAACTGGGCTCGCTCGATGTACTCGTCTGCGCCGCCGACACTCCGCCCCGGGGAGGATTCGCTTCGACCCCGGCTACGGAATGGTTTGCTGGCGTCAGTCAGGCACTCTTCGGTCCATTTGCGCTCATCCGTGCCGCCGTTTCGGCCCTCAGCCGCACCGAGGATGCCCGGATCATCATTGTCGGTTCCGGGTGGACTGCGGCTGAACTGGACGACTCCACGGCCACCGCCGCCGTCCAAGGCGCCCTCGTTGCCCTGGTCAAGACTCTTGCCCGCGACCTTGGCCCACGCGGCATCACCGTCAACGAAGTTTCCGTTCCCCTCGACACGACCGCTGGCCCCCGAGCTCTGGCAGCCGCCGTCGGGTACCTCAACGGCCCCGTCTCCGGCGCCGTCACCGGACAGATCGTCACCGTCGGCTCAGGCGGCGATATTCGCCCTTGACGCCGTCGAGTTGGCACCGCTTCGCCGGCGGTGACGGGGCGGGGATTGCGCGAGTCTGCGGCACCACACCAGCCAAGGCGGCCACGCTGGTGGGCTCATCTGCAGACCCCGTCAACAAGACACACAACAGGAGCTTCCTTCTGCGATTTCGACAAGTCTCCGCGGTTTTGAGACCGCTGAGTTCATTTATGCCAGACCACGCCACGCACAAGGCGGCGGCGCGAAACACGAACCGGTTCATTGCCCCAGATCAAACGGTGCGGAACACCCGTGAGCCGCTCTTCTCACGGCGACCACATGCCCGCCAGCAAATCCGGGCTTTGATCGCAGACCGTCCGCGCGAGACGGCCCGACAAGCGTCACTTGGTCCGCCCGTCATTGCGCCAATTGTGACGGGCGTATAACAAAGGACCTGACTTTAAAAGTTCTTCTTGCGTTCTTACTTTATTCATTGTAAAAAGTAAGTATGTCGCTCACAACACCTGCCTCAACGGCGAAGGGAAGAGAAGCACTACGCAACCTGAGGGTTGAATCCATCTTGACCACTCTCCTCGCGAGAAGCCCCTTAGCGCGGACAGAGCTCGCCGCACTGACTGGCTATAGCCCGTCAACAGTGACGGGCATCATCCAGGACCTCACTGACGCAGGCTACGTTCGCGAAGTCGGTCATGAACAATCCACGGGTGGACGGCGCCGTACTCTCATCGAATTTGACCGCTCCTCGATGACCATCGCCGTCATCACTGTGGGGGGACGAAAGATCAAAGCCACGTTGATTGACCTAAACGCAAAAATCGTTGACCAGATCGAACAGAACTTCACTCCACTGGACCCGATCGCCAGCGCGTCCAAGGCAGTGTCTGTTGTAGTTGCACGGGCCAGCATTCGCCCGTCTAGAGTCGTCTTGGCCTTGCCCGGCGTCGTCGACTCAGACGGATCCGTGACCTTGGCGCCGTCCTTCGGAGCCGTACCGCGCCTGGCGCTGGCAGATGCGCTCAGCACATCGATCGGCATTCCCGTCATCGTGGAGAACGACGTCAACCTAATCGCCCTCGGCGAACGTGTCGACGGTGCGGGCGCAGGCGTCGACGATCTTGTTCTCATCCACATCGGTGAAGGAATAGGCGCCACGATCATCATAGGTGGACGAGTGCTCGATGGTTCTTCCCGGTCAGCCGGGGAGATCGGATTCCTGCCTCAGAGCATGAACAGTGCTTCCGACGGCGAACGCGGTCAATTCGAGAAGAAATGGAGTGCTCCTGGGATCGAATTCGCTGCCCAGCAAGTCGGTATCACGGCCGTTTCCAGCGACCTGATCGCCGAACTCTGTTCAGATAAGTCAGACGTCGCACGCACACTCCTAGAGGACACTCTTAACGCCTGGGCTTTTGCCGCGATCGTCTGTGTATGCGTTGTAAACCCCAACCGGGTGATCTTCTCCGGTCACGCAGAAAATCTCGACGAATCCGCACGGCAACTTCTCCGCGACCGTGTCCGCGCCGGCGCTCCTTCTCCAACTGACGTTGAATTCGCCGTG
>NZ_JPRS01000170.1 GCF_000738085.1 Cryobacterium sp. MLB-32 | reverse complement strand
TTCGGCCGCATGGGCGGGTTCGAACTGCCAACTTCTGCCCCTTGGGCATTTCGATCCGCCATGTTCTGCCCCTTGGCGGGCATCTCCCCCCCCCCGAAGGGGCGGATGTTGTCCTCTCGCGTGGCTGCGACAGGATGCGTGGCCGCGACAGCGCGGGCCGGTCACTCGGGCACGCTTGCACCCGTCTGGCGGTTGACAGACCGGGCAAGAGTGGGCACTATTTTTCACATCTAATGTGAGGTGTGGGAGATCGTTCAAAATAGTGCGGCTGCGGATGATCTCGCCGAAAAAACGGGAGGATCACCATGGAGCGTGGTTTGGACCTTGTATCTCAGGCCGAGGAATTCGCCGGTACGGACAACGTGATTGCCTTGGTCAAGGCCGTCTGGCAAGACCCGGACGTCGGGCGGCGCCTCCTTGAGCAGCGAGATGAGACCCTCGTCGAGTTTGGGATCGTGCTTCCCAAACATCTCGATCTGGTTCCTCTCGGTTTGGGCCGACGAGGCGGAAAGCCAACGCCGGATTTCACGCCCTTCGAGATTCGACTCACGCGCTGCAGAACCATACTGGTGCGTAATCCGGACACCGGACTCCCGCAGATGGAGACGGTGTGCTTCGGCATCGAGATCGTTCCTACCAAAGGGCCGCCGCCCATCGGCTGATGGCGAGTGCGGTGAGGTCCCTCGGGGG
>NZ_JPRS01000169.1 GCF_000738085.1 Cryobacterium sp. MLB-32 | reverse complement strand
AACTCTCTAGAAACTATTGAGGGTTTACTATCCGCGACTTGACGAAAAGGAATTACACGGGTGTAATTAGGGGGTGACGCGCAACCGGGGCGTCACTTGATCGGTGGGAGACGATATGGCTATACCTGATTATCGTTCTGGAGTCCCCGAGGACTGGTTCGTTGATCCTGTTTACCTGGGTGTACCCGGCGTTCGACAGGACATTGGCGAGGGCAACCCCCTCTCCTGGCAGACCGACTCCTTGTGCGCTCAGACCGACCCCGAGGCGTTCTTTCCGGAAAAAGGCGGATCAACCCGCGATGCCAAAAAGATTTGCGCATCGTGTGAGGTTCGCACGCAGTGCCTGGAATACGCGCTGGCCAACGATGAGCGGTTTGGCATCTGGGGCGGTCTCTCTGAACGAGAGCGCCGCAAACTTCGAAAACGCGCCTGACGATCGGGTGAGTGCGTGGCCCCATTTCGAGGCGCGCCCTCCCACTTGACCCCCGGCGGCAATACCCGACCTAGGCTGTCTACGTTATGCAACCGCGAGTCACTGCCATCCTTGTCGCCCGGAACGGTGCGAAGCACCTTGAGCGAACGCTCGAGGCGCTAGCCCGCCAAACTCGTCAGCCGGACATCGTGATCACGGTCGACGGCGGCTCGACGGATGGCACAGCAGACATGCTGTCGCGGTTCGGACCCACCCAATTCATTTCGGCATCCGCTGACCTGAGCTTCGGGCAGGCCATTGCGGCCGCCGTGCGAGTCACGTCCCCGCCAGAGGATGACCGGCAGATGCTGTGGCTGCTGGCGCAGGACAGCGCTCCCGAACCGGAGGCCCTGGCCAAGCTGCTGGCCGAGCTGGAGATCTCCCCGTCCGTTGCCGTGGCCGGTCCCAAGGTGATGGAGTGGGAGGCCGAGAAGTACATCCATGACTTCGGCATCACCATGACGCCGGGCGGTTCGACCGTCACCCTGGTGGAGAGCGAGCTCGACCAGGGACAGCACGACGGTCTGAGCGATGTGCTCGCCGTGAGCGCGGGCGGCATGCTCGTGCGTCACACCGTCTGGAACCAACTCGGCGGATTCGATCCTGCACTGCCCGTCGTCGATGACTCCCTCGACTTCTGCGTGCGAGTACGCCTGGCCGGTTACCGCGTGTCGGTCGCCCCCGCAGCCCGCGTCGCCTCGGCCGGTGCCGGTGTGGCGGGACCCAACCAGTCATCCCGAGGCAGCCTGCGCCGCCGCCGGGTGCGCGCCGAGCGCTCCGCTCAGTTGCACCGTCGGCTCGCGTATTCACCGGCGTGGGCCCTGGTCTTCCACTGGCTGTCCCTGGTGCCGCTCGCCTTCCTGCGTTCCCTCGGCCAACTGCTGCAGAAGGAACCGGGCGCCGTTCTCGGCGAGTTCGCCGCCGCGTTCAGCGCCGCCTTCCACGGCCGACGGGTGCGAGCCGCGCGCCGCAGGCTCGCCGCCACCCGGTCGTTGGGCTGGGCATCCATCGCCAGTCTGCGGGTGACGAGCGCCGAGATGCGACGCCGTCACGCCCTGCAACGCGAAGCCAGCCTGGCCGGTGCTCGCGGCGATCGGCCCGAGATTCGCTTCTTCGCCAGCGGCGGTGCCTGGACCGTGCTGGCGGCCGCCTTCGTGTCCCTGGTCATGTTCGCGCCCCTGCTGAACGCACAGACCCTCGCCGGCGGCGGCATGCTGCCGCTCTCCGCCAACCTGATCGATCTCTGGACCAGCGCGACCTACGGATGGCGCGACATCAGCCTCGGCTTCGTCGGCGCCGCCGATCCGTTCAGCGCCGTGCTGGCCGTGCTCGGGTCGCTCACCTTCTGGGCTCCGTCCTTCTCCCTCGTGCTCATCTACCTGCTCGCGGTTCCACTCGCCGCCCTCGGAGCATGGATGGCGGCGACCCGCCTGACCGATCGTGGGGGACTCCGCGCCCTGGCCGCCGTGCTGTGGGTATTGGCGCCGACGTTTCTCAGCGCTCTGTCCACGGGGCGTCCGGCCGCGATCCTCGTGCATCTGCTCTTGCCGTGGCTGTTCTTCGCCGGGTACGCGGCGGCTCGCTCGTGGTCCGCGTCGGCATCCGCTGCCCTCCTCTTTGCAGCGATCGTGGCCTGCGCGCCCTCACTCGCACCGGCGCTTCTGGTCATGTGGCTGGTCGTGTTGCTCACCGGTGGGCGCAGCATGATGCGTTTCATCGGCATCCCGCTGCCCGCGCTCGTGCTGGCCGCGCCGCTCGTGATCGATCAGGGAGTGCGCGGCAACTGGCTCGCACTGCTCGCCGATCCCGGACTGCCCATCTCGACCCCACACGTGAGCGACTGGCAGATCGCGCTCGGGTTTCCGTCGGGAGAGCTCGGCGGCTGGGTGCCGCTGCTGAGCCAACTGGGAATACCCGGCGTGAACGCCGAAATCCTGGTTCCGGTGTTGCTCGCCCCCGTGGCGTTGCTAGCCCTCACCGCCCTCCTGCTCAACGGTGCGCGGAGCGGCGCTTTCGCGCTCTTCATCGCGCTGCTTGGCTTCGCCACCGCGCTCGGCGCGAACCACCTCCTCCTCGCATCGGTGGGCGCCGAAGCCATCGGTGTCTGGGCGGGCGCCGGGCTCAGCCTGTACTGGCTCGGAATCGTCGGCGCCGTCGTCATCTCACTGCGCGCCCTACGCCGGGTGGCTCTTGCACCCGGGCTGACCGCCGCCCTCGCCCTCTCCATTGTGGCCGTTCCACTCCTCCTCGCGGTGCCGCTCGGCACGACCCTCGTGATCAAGGGAACCGACCGCACCCAGCCGGCCTTCATCGACGCCGAAGCGCAGGTCAACTCGCGGGTGGGTACCCTGCAGATCACCCCGCAGGCCGACGGCGGCATCCGTGCCACGGTCGTGCGCGGCCCCGGCGCCGTGCTCAATCAGCAGTCGACGCTGGAGAGCACCGACGCGTCGCTCAGTGCGGAACAGCGCGACCTCGCGACTCTGGCCGGCAACCTCGCTTCTCGCAGCGGTTTTGATGCTGCGGCGGGATTGGCCGATTTCGGCATCCGTTTCGTCGTACTGCAGACCGAGGCGCCGGCCGAAAACGGCGTGCCGTCGTCGGCAAGCCCCGAAGCCGACGCCACCGCGATTCGTACCGAGACGGCGCTCGACGGCAATGCCGCGCTAGCTCCGGTGGGTGACACCGACTTCGGTCGTCTGTGGCAGCACGAAGCGACTCCGGAGGAACGCGCGACCGCGGCGATTCCCGCGAACGCGGGCGGCCTGTACGGCCTGCTGTGGACGCTTGCCGCCCTCGTCGTGTTCGGCGTCGCCGTGCTGCTGTCCATCCCCGCGGGCGCTGGACGTGAGGCCGTGCGACAGGCCAATCGCGAGGCGATCCGCCGTGCCGCACGGGAACAGGCCAGGCAAGCCAAACAGGCCAGGCCGGCCAAGGCGAAAATGCGCGTGGGTCGAACGAAACCGACCCGCTCCAAGCCGTCACCAGCCGTCACCACGGAAAAGGATGCCGCCGCGGCGACGCCGAACGGCGCCGCTGACAATGCCGGTGACGCCGGTGCCGGTGCCGGTGCACCTACGCGTACCCCGACCCCGAGGCCATCGGTGGCGAAGCGCGACGCGAAGAGTGCCGCGAGAGCGGTCGCGGCAGCAACAAAGGCGGATGCCGCGGCTGCGAAGGCGAGCGCCAAGGCTCGGGCTCAGGCCGCTGACCAGAATGACGACGACGATGCCCCGATGCGGAAGAGATCCGAAGCCGTGGCTGCTGCGACAGCGCCAGTGACAGCGCCTGCAGTCGCCTCGCACGCCGTGAATGAGGCTGCGGACGACATCCCGGACAACGGCGAGACGGCCAGCGATGCGATCGGCACCGACACGACGGCCGCCGCGCGGGCCACCGATGCGCCGCACACGCACGCAACGACCCCCGATGCGCCGCACACAGACACGCCCAACCCCGAGGAGGCCGACAATGCCCAGTAACTCCGCACCGGCCCGCATCGGAAAACGCGCCTTCACCGCCACGCTCGGTCTGGTCGGCGTGGCCTTGGCCGTCGGCGTTGTGGGCGGCGGCATCGTGCTGCCATGGCCGACCATCGCGGCGGTTCCCGTCTCGGAGGTCATCACTCCCACGCCGAGCGAACAGCAGCGGGTCTGCCCCGGACCGCTGCTCGCGCTCGCGGAGGATTCGACCCAGGCGCAGGCGGCAACATCCGTCGGCGACGCTGCCGCCGTGTACACCGCGCGTGCCTCGGCCTCAAGCTCGCAGGACATTCCGGTGCAGACCAGCGACATCACAGCGGTCGACAACGCGTCGGGCAGCGGGGCACCGCGCCTGCTCACCGTGCCCGTTCAGCCGGGTTCCACCGCCGCGCCGCTCGTTGCCGGCAGTCAGTCGCAGACCATCGCCACCGAGACGCTGCACGGGCTGGCCGTCGCTGCCTGTGCCGAGGCGACCAGTGACGCGTGGCTCGTGGGCGGGTCGACGGATGTGGGGCGCTCCAGCCTCGTGTTGCTGAGCAACCCGACGACCGTGCTCGCCACTGTTGACCTCACCGTGTTCGGCGAGTCCGGACCCGTCGACGCACCCGGCGCCACCGGAATTCTCGTGCAGCCCGGCGAACAGCGCATCGTGTCGCTGGCCGGATTGGCCCCCAATCTCAAGTCGCCCGTTGTGCACGTTCAGTCGCGCGGCGGCCAGACGACGGCCACGCTCGAGCAGAGCAGCATCCGCGGCATCGAACCCGGCGGAGTGGAGCTCGTCGCGCCGACCACCGGTCCCGCGCTCCAGCAGGTCATCTCCGGAGTTCGGCTGCTGGCGCCGCCCGCCGCCGAGGTGTCCGGCACCGATGCCGGCGTCGCCGACGGCACGCCCAGCGTGCGCGTGCTGGTGACCGGAACGAAGCCGGCCGTGGTTCAGGTGGGGCTCACGAGCACGAACGACTCATCGGCGGGCGCCTCGGTTGAGGTCGAACTGCCGCCGGGCATCGTCACCGAGGTGCCGTTCCCCGAGCTCACCGAGGGCACCTTCTCGGTGTCGGTGACGTCCGACCAGCCCGTGGTGACCGCGGCGCGCACCGAAACCGTGGGCGCGGCGAGCAAGGACTTCGCCTGGTTCACGGCGTCGGAGCCGCTCAACGACGACTTTCTGGTAAGCGTCGCGGACGGTCCCGGGCCGGTCCTGCACCTCGTGAACACCGGGCAGTCGGACGCCCGACTCGCCATCACCCCCGAGAACGGCACCCGCGTGACGGTGGCTGTCCCCGCCGGTGCCCCGGTCGACGTGCCGTTGATCGCCGGCGCGAACTATCTCGTGTCAGGCCCCACCGCGATTGTGGCGTCCGTGGGATATTCCGGCGATGGCATACTCTCCTCGTTCACGGTGCGGCCAGCAGGTCCGCTTGCGGCCACCATCCGGGTGTACCCGCACTAGGCGTCCCGAGCAATCCGGTTGCTGGCAATCAGGTTGCTGGCACCCGGTTGCTGGCACCCGGTTGCTGGCACCCGGTTGAGCGGGGTGGTTCTGCACGGGGATGCCCGCTGCGACGGGCAGCGCCGGTGTGAGAGGGCGAAAGTTGCCCCCTCTCGTGGTGACCTGCCATCTTCTGCCCCATGCACAATCCGACCTGGCATCTTCTTTTCCATACGTAATTCGAACTGCCATCTTCTGCCCGCGGGCGATTCGAACGTCAACTTCGGCCGCATGGGCGATTCGAACGGCCATCTTCTGCCCCTGGGCGGCCCGACCTGCCAACTCCTGCCCCCTGGGCAATTCGAACTGCCATCTTCTGCCGCATGGGCGGTTCGAACTGCCATCTTCTGCCCCTTGGGCGGTCCGAACTGCGATTTTCGGCCCCCTGGGTAATTCGAACTGCCAACTTCGGCCGCATGGGCGGTTCGAACTGCCAACTTCTGCCCCTTGGGCATTTCGATCCGCCATGTTCTGCCCCTTGGCGGGCATCGAAGGGGCGGATGTTGTCCTCTCGCGTGGCTGCGACAGGATGCGTGGCCGCGACAGCGCGGGCCGGTCACTCGGGCACGCTTGCACCCGTCTGGCGGTTGACAGACCGGGCAAGAGTGGGCACTATTTTTCACATCTAATGTGAGGTGTGGGAGATCGTTCAAAATAGTGCGGCTGCGGATGATCTCGCCGAAAAAACGGGAGGATCACCATGGAGCGTGGTTTGGACCTTGTATCTCAGGCCGAGGAATTCGCCGGTACGGACAACGTGATTGCCTTGGTCAAGGCCGTCTGGCAAGACCCGGACGTCGGGCGGCGCCTCCTTGAGCAGCGAGATGAGACCCTCGTCGAGTTTGGGATCGTGCTTCCCAAACATCTCGATCTGGTTCCTCTCGGTTTGGGCCGACGAGGCGGAAAGCCAACGCCGGATTTCACGCCCTTCGAGATTCGACTCACGCGCTGCAGAACCATACTGGTGCGTAATCCGGACACCGGACTCCCGCAGATGGAGACGGTGTGCTTCGGCATCGAGATCGTTCCTACCAAAGGGCCGCCGCCCATCGGCTGATGGCGAGTGCGGTGAGGTCCCTCGGGGGTCGGCGCCGTTGGTCTTCCGCAGGCCGGTAAATTGGGGTGATGATCGAGATTCAGCGCGAGGCACCGTTGGCAGCGGATGTGCGCCGGCTGCTGAGCGAGCATCTGGCCGAGATGTTTGCCACGTCGCCGGCGGAGAGTGTGCACGCTCTGGACGCTGAGGCGCTGTCGAGGCCGGGGATATCGTTCTGGACGGCTCGGGAGAATGGGGCGCTCCTGGGGTGCGTCGCGCTCACAGACTTGTCGTCGGGTCACGGCGAGATCAAGTCCATGCGCACGGCCCTGAACGCCCGAGGGCGGGGTATCGCCGCGACACTGCTCGCCCATGTCGTCGATCATGCGCGGCGCGACGGTTACGAGAATATTTCTCTTGAAACCGGAACGGAAGACTACTTCGCTGCGGCCCGTCGTTTGTACTCCCGTCACGGGTTTGTCGAGTGCGATCCGTTCGCGGACTATGTACTCGACCCGAACAGCATCTACATGAGCCTGGGCCTCGGCGGCAAGGTCCGACCGGCCTGATCAAGCGGTCACGGCGATGCGTGCGTTCACGCCCAAAACGTTCACGGCCCGAACCCTGCGACAAGCACGGTTGACACGTTCCGGGTGGAGCCTCAGTATTCGCTGTAGCCCGTGCCCGTGCGGCGTGGAGTCGCGGCGCACGGAGCGGAGCTGAACTGAGCCACGACGAGAAGTCGGGACCGCTAACGGTTGCGATGATCGACGAAGGCCGCGCGAGGGCCGCGGCGCGGCTTCACACCCAGTCCGCTCGCCTCAAGCAGCCTCACCACGCGGTAGCGGTGTGGACGCCATTTCTCCATGGCCACGAGCATCTGCTCGTCAGTGAATGCCTCACCGGCGAGGGTGTGGCCGATCATGCCGGACAGGTGGAAATCCCCTACCGAGAGCGCGTCGGCGTCACCGAAGGCGCGCTGCGCGGTTTCGGCTGCGGTCCACGCGCCGACTCCCGGCACTGCGCGGAGGCGGGCCGAGGCATCCGCGGCGGAGAGGGCGGCTGCTCCCTCGAGCTGGCGGGCGAGTCCCAGGCAGACCTGAACAATTCCGGCGCGGCGGGGATCCACCCCGGCCTTGTGCCACTCCCACGAGGGAATTAGTTGCCAGGCGCGGATGGTGGGCACGACCATCATGCCGAGCGGAACCGGACCGGGTGCTGGTGTACCGTACGTCCGCACCAGGCGGCGCCAAGAGGCGGTGGCCTGAAGGCTGATCACCTTCTGTTCGAGTATCGCCGGGATGAGGGATTCCAACACACGCCCGGTGCGCGGAATTCGCAGGCCCGGCAGGCGCCGGTGTGCCACGGCGAGGCTATCGACGCCGGGAACGAATCCGGTGGGATCGTCGAGGGCACCCACCATCACGGGCGCGGCGTCGAGGGCGGCGCGAGCGCCCGCGCCCCAGGCTTCGCAGCGCATCGTGTGCAGGCCTGACTGGGTGAATCGGAGGGTGGCTGGGCCATCGGGGGTGAGAGTGGTGCGCCACAGCGTGCCGTCGGCGTCAACGTGGTGCGTGGGGTCCCCAGCCCCGCGCCTCAGCCGGGACAGGGTGAGGGTGATGCTCGTGGGGAACGGCGCCTGCCAGGTCGACGAGACGTCCGGCGTGGCATTGGGCGGGGTCAGGAGATCGAAGGTCATGCTGCCGATACCTCCCTCGTCGTTCTCCTCCACACTAATTCGTCGTGGTCGATTTTCTCCCTGATCTCTTGCGCTCCTTCCTGACGATGTCCGGATCCCGTCGTGGCCGCCGTTCCGGTGAGGCCGACAGGCGGGGCTTGCTCGGCAGCCCGTTGGGGGTAGCGTTCAGGCCCGTGGCGATCCGCTGGACTTCGGCGACGGTTCCAGCGGCGCTGTGGCGCCCGGCGGTCCACGTGAGGAGTGTGCTCGTGGCCCGCGACTGCATTCAGGACCCCGCTGGCGTGGGGCGTGTCGCCGCTTGGCCTGATTGGTGTGAGAACTGTTCCTCCACAGGGAAGAATCTTTGCCAGTTGTGCACAGAAATACCCGGTCAGGGCTGTTTAGGTCGCTTCAGTGTCGGTGGTGGCTGGGAAAATTATGCCATGACCACTTCAACGGACCTCCTGATCGAGAGCACGGCGGAACTCGCCGAGACGTACTCTCGAGCTCTGGGTGGCGGGGTGTGTTCAGAGGGCGGGCCGAGTGCGGGGTTGGAGCTTCAGCGGATGACCGATGCGGGTTTGTTGGCCGTGGCGGATGCCGTGTTTGCGAGTGGACGGCGGTTGGACGCGCTGAAGGCGCAGGTGGCCGGTCAGCTGCAGGACCGGTTCGAGCATGATTCGGGGCCGCACAGCATCTCGGCACGAACCGGCAACAGGAATGCCGCGGCAGCCCTGACGGATATCGGGCATATCTCCATGGCGGAGGCCGGGCGACTCTGCCGAGTGGGGGCGGTGACCAGACCACGGAGGAGCCTGATCGGGGAGGCTCGACCGCCGGAATACTCCGCGGTCGCCGAGGCCCTCGCTGCCGGGGTTCTGCCGGTGGATTCGGCGCTGTTCATCACGGCGAACCTGGCGCAGGCGGCCCCGCGAGCGACCACCGACGACATGATTGCGGCGGAGAAGGAACTGGTGGAGTTCGCGGCGACCAACCCGGTGGACTCGGTGCGGAAACTGTCGGTGCGCTACCGCGATGCTCTCGACGTCGACGGCGTCGAACCGCGCGAGGAGGTGCTCGTCTCACGGCGGGCTCTGACCCGGCTGGTGCAGCCGAACGGCATGAAACGCTACATTCTCGACGCCGACCCGGTGTCAGCCGCGTTCCTCGACACCGCCATTGACGGGATGGTCAGTGCGGAACTGCGCAA
>NZ_JPRS01000168.1 GCF_000738085.1 Cryobacterium sp. MLB-32 | reverse complement strand
TCCGGCGTCGCGCCACCCGGGTGGCATCGCCCCGGGCGGTCGCCGCGGCGGGAGCCCGACGCCTGCTGTGGGGCGCGGCAGTGCTGGCGGTGGCGCTCGTCGTGGGCGTCGGCGTCGGGCACGTGGGGCAACCCGCGGCCGCGCGCCAGGTGCTGCGCGACACCATCGTTCCGCCGCTGGACCTGCGCCAGTACCCGAGCCCGCTGGTTTCCTTCCGAAAGTACGTGCGGGATTTCACCGAGAAACCACTGCTGACCGTGACCGGGCTCCCGGACGGCGCCCGGGTGCGGCTGGCGACCCTCGACCAGTACGACGGTGTTGTCTACAACGTGTCGGGGGACGGAAGCGCAGGCTCGGGAACGTTCGCCCGTGTGGGCACCGAGATCGCGGACGCGCACGAGGGACGGCAGGCGACCCTCGACGTGACGATCGGCGGACTGTCCGGCGCGTGGGTTCCCACCCTCGGCTACGTCACATCCTTCGCCTTCCACGGTGACCGGCGGGCCCCGCTCACCGAATCGCTGCACTACAACGACGCAACCGGTTCCGCGCTCAGTACGACGGCGCTGCAGGAGGGCGATTCGTACACGGTCACCGCGGTGGTACCGCTCATCCCCACCGATGCGCAGCTGGCCGACCGGCAGGGGGCTTCCCTCTCCATGCCGGCGTCGGCGGGGGTGCCCAACGCCGTGGCGAGTGCCGCGGCGGCGGCGGTGGGCGATGCGGAGACACCGATCGCCGAGGTGCGCGCGATCGAATCCACCCTGCAGAATGACGGTTTCCTCAGCCACGGGCTTGAGGGCGAGACCTCCTCGCGGTCCGGTCACGGTGCGGACCGCATCGGCGCGCTGCTGGGCGCCAAACAGATGGTCGGCGACGACGAGCAGTACGCGGTGGCGATGGCCCTCGAGGTCGCGCAGCTCGGCCTGCCGGCCCGGGTGGTGATGGGCTGGTACCCCCCGGCCGTGGACGGTGCGGTCGCGGCCGGGTCGGTGCCGTCCGGCGCCGTGCAACTGCGCAGCGCTGATCTGCACGCCTGGGTGGAAGTCGCCTTCGACGGCTACGGCTGGGTGAGCTTCGACCCCACGCCGCCGGAGGACCGCATCCCGCAGACCGAGCAGCCCCAGCCCAAGAGCGAACCGCAGGCGCAGGTGCTGCAGCCGCCCCTGCCCGTGCAGGCCCCCGTGGAACTTCCGCCCGCCGTCTTGCCTCAGGAAGCCCTCGACGAGAGCCCCGTGAACATCTGGGCCACCGTGTTGGCGGTGGCGGGGGCGGCCGCGGGCGTTCTGTCGCTGCTTCTCGTGCTGTTCGGCCCCGTGCTGCTCGTCGGGCTGCTGAAGGCGCGTCGTCGTCGTCGACGCCGTGGCGCGGAGCAGCCGAGCGAACGGTTGAGCGGCGGCTGGAGCGAGGTGACCGACACGGCCACCGACCTCGGCGTGCGCCTCACCCCGGGGGCGACGCGCGCGGAGGGGTCTTCGATGCTTGCCGCGCACTATCCCGACGCCGGAATCACCGTGCTGGCGGCACGGGTGGACGCGGGCGTTTTCGGGCCGGGCGAGGCAACGGATGCCGAACTTCTCGCCTTCTGGGTCGACGTCGACCGGCTGACGTCAGCGATGACGCACTCGGTGGGACCGTGGGCACGGTTACGCGCCCGACTGTCGCTGCGTTCCCTCACCCAGTGGACCCGCCCGCCCCACTGGCCACGTCGGCCACGCCTGATATTCGGCCGCTTTTCGCGCACCAATCCGACTGCCCTCACAGCCACGTGGAGACGCACACCATGACCCAGACATCCTCAGCGCAGCTCACCGATTCCGGCGCGGCACCGGCCAGCCTCGCCGGCCGGGCTGCCGCGTGCCTGCTCGATCTGCTCTGGGTGCTCGCTCCGACTCTGGTGATCTTCCTGATTTTGTTCGGCGTCGCCGCCGAGGCCGCGGGCGCGGGCGACGCCACCCGGGCGGTCGGCCTGCTGCTCGCGGCCTGGCTGGGCGCCGGTGTTCTCGGCGTCTTTTCGTTTGTCTGTTGGGCCGCGCTGCTCGGTCGGGGACGGACGCCGGGCCTGAACGCCGTCGGTCTGCAGCTCGTGCGCATCACCGAGGGCGGCTCCATGGATGCGCCCGGCATCGCGCGTGCCGTCGTGCGCGCGGTGGTCTTCGTGCTGGGCGCCTGCATCGTGGTGGGCCCGTTCTCGCCGCTGTTTGACCGCACCGGCGCCGGGCGCGGGTGGCACGACCGGGCCTCCGGCACACGGGTGGCCGTGGCGCGCACGGATGCGCGGGCACGCGAAACGGAGAATGACACGTGGCTGCCCGTGGAACGTCTCGCTCCGCCCCGTGCCCGGGGATGGGCGACGGCGCCCGCCCCGAGTAAGGCATCCGTCCCGAGTGCGGCATTCGCCCCGAGCGACTCGGCGGCGGCGTTGCACGCGTTCGTGCCCGTCGGCCGGGCCACGTACACCGCACCGCTTAAGGTGGCCACGCGTTATCCCTTCACGCGCGCACCGATCGATGTCGACGACCTCGATCGCACCCGGTCAGCGGATGCCGTGCCGCTGTCGAGCACGCACGGTACGGTGCGTTGGCTGCTCCGGCTCGACACCGGAGAGGCCTTCGACGTGCACGGGGACGGGCTCATCGGGCGCAACCCGGTGGCGCTCGACGGCCTCCCGTGCCAGCTGATCGGCTACGCAGACACCACGATGAGCATTTCGAAGACGCACCTGAGCTTCGGGCTCGAGGACGGGCGCCTGTGGATGACGGATCGTCGTTCCACGAATGGGTCGAGCCTCATTCGAGCAGGCAGCGAGCAGCGGCCGATCAGCAGCGTTGCGCGCACATTCGTGGAGCCGGGAGACCTGATCGCCCTCGGAGAGCGTCGTATCTGGGTGGCCGCGCGATGAGATGGGGAAGTCGCCCGGCGGCGCTGCGTGAGCTGCCGGTGACGGTGACGATGCCGGAGCCGATTCCCTCGCCGATCACGGTGGCGTTCGGAGCGGACACCAACGTCGGACACCGCCGCACCACGAACCAGGACGCCCTGCTCGCGCACGGTTCGGTCTTTGTCGTCGCCGATGGGATGGGCGGCCACGTCGACGGTGACTACGCGAGCGCGACCGTCGTGAACACCTTCGATGCCCTGACGAACCAGAGCACGGTGACGCTGGCGCAGCTGCAGGCGACATTCGCGGAGTCCGTGTTGGCCGTGGCGGCGCTTCCGGTGGGCGGCGGCGCCGGCGCCGGCACCACGCTCACCGGAGTGATGATCACCGAGGTGAGGAACCGGGTCTGCTGGCTCGTGCTCAATATCGGCGACTCCCGCTGCTATCTGCTGCGCGCGGGAGTGCTGCGGCAGATCACGGTGGACCATTCCGTCGTGCAGCAGCAGCTCGACGCCGGCGAGATCACCGCGGCCCAGGCGGCCGTGAGCCCGCAGCGCAACATCGTCACGCGATCCATCGGGGCCGGCAGCCATACCGAACCGGACTACTGGGTGGTGGCGGCTCGCGTCGGTGACCGCCTGCTGGTGTGCTCCGACGGTCTCACGAACGAGCTCAGCCACGCCCACATCGCGCTCGTGCTGCTCGCGGAGTCGAACCCGCAGGCCGCCGCGCGCCGCCTGGTGAGCCAGGCGCTGCTGCACGGCGGCCGCGACAACGTCACCGTCATCGTCGTGGACGCCGTGACGGTGCTCGGCAACGAGGCGCCAGATGACACGGTGCCCAGAGATGAGGCGGTCCTCGCGCCCGTTCCCCCGGTCAACCCCGCCGCCCGCCGCCGCCGCCGCTGCCGCTGCCGCTGCCGATATCGATATCGATATCGATGCCACCGTGCCGCGCGGAACCCTTCCGCCCCGAATTCCTGCCCCTCTCATCACTGGAGTGAACCTCACATGAATCGCTACACACCGGGACCATGGTTCGCCGTCGTCACCGAACATGCCCTCGCCCTGCTGCCCTCCGACGTCGCCCCCGAGATCGTCGAGCGGCTGTGGGCCACGCTGACCTCCCGCGAGGGGTTTGGGGCGGCCCTCGAGGCCCTCACCGGCCAATTCGGTACGAACCTCGCGCTCATTCCGAGCTTCGCCATCGTGGTGGTCGGCGATGACGGCGGGGGTGCCGCCGAGGCGCGCATCGCGGTGCGGGGTCCCCTCGCGGTGTATATCGAGGGTGACGCCGAGCTCGGACAGGTGCGAGTCTCCGGCGCCCGCGTCACCACGTGGAGCGAGATTCTGTCGACCAGCCCGGCATCGATCGAGATCGTGACGGATGCCGTGGGTGAGGAGGGCCCGCTCCTGCCGATTGAGCGCGGCGTCGTCGGCTGCTCCTCGATCTTCATGACGCTGCGGGATAGCGCGCCGGATCTCGTGCCGGATGTCGGATCCGATCTTGTGCCCGGACTCGTGCCGGAGCTGCTCAACACCCCGGCGCGCACCGGCGACCCGCTGCCGTCTGTGGGCTCGTCGCAGGTATCCGCTTACCATCCGGTGTCTGCCCGCCTGCACACGAACGCCGCGGTGTTCGAGGTGCACGCCGTCGTGCCGGGTTTCGACGACGACCATGACGGCGAAACCATCTCGGTGGAGCAGCTGCTCAGGCTCGGCCACGATGCACCGAGCGGCATCGTGCCCAACAGCCCCACTCTCACGCCCGTGCTGGCGGGGGTGCTGCTGATGTCCAGTGGCGGCGAGGTGCTGCTCGATCGTGGTGCGATCATCGGGCGCAAGCCGAGCGCCGGCACATTCCTGACGGGCACCATGCCGCACCTGGTCACCGTGCCGAGCCCACAGCAGGACATCTCGCGCAGCCATGTGGAGGTGCGCTGCGAGGGCCTGACCGTTGTCGCGGTGGACCTCGGCACCACCAACGGCACGCGCCTGTTGCGGGGCGGTCAGGCCGCCGCCCGGCTGAACCCGCAGGAGCCCACTATTCTCGTGCACGGTGACGTGCTCGATCTCGGAGACGAGGTTCGCGTCACGTTCGTGGAAGCCTCGTGAGTGCCCGGCGCGCTGTGACGGCGCCCCCGGCGCTCGCCGGGTTCGAGTTTCTCGACGTGCTCGGCTCCGGAGGCTTCGCCGACGTTTTTCTGTATGAACAGCTCATGCCGCGGCGCCCGGTGGCCGTGAAGGTGCTGCGCACCGAGCACCTGCGGGGCGGCTCGACGGATGCCTTCGCCGCCGAGGCCAATGCGATGGCGAGACTGTCGACGCATCCGTCAATCGTCACCATCTATCAGGCGGGGGTGTCCGACGACGGTCGCCCGTACCTCGTGATGGAATTCTGCCCCGGAGCCAACCTGCAGGTGCGGTACCGTCGCGAGGTGTTCGGTGTGGCGGAGGCGCTGCGGGTGGGCATCCAGATCGCCGGCGCGTCGAGACGTCGCACCGCGCCGGGATCCTGCACCGCGACATCAAGCCGGCCAACATTCTGGTGACCGAGTACAACCGGCCCGCGCTCACCGACTTCGGTATCGCCGCGGCCACAACGGCGGATGAGTCGGGGCCCGTGGGCATGTCGATCCCGTGGTCACCGCCCGAGTCGTTCCGATCACCGTCCTGGAGTGGGGTGTCGTCGGACGTCTACGGCCTCGCGGCCACCCTCTACGCGCTGCTCGCCGGACGCTCGCCGTTCCAGCTGCCCGCCGGATCGAACGTGGGATCGAGCACGCCACAGAACGCGGGAGAGAACGCGGTACAGAATACGGGTGCCGAGGTGATCGGCCGCATCATGAGCCTTCCCGTGCCGAGCCTGTCCCGTGCCGACGTGCCCACGTCGTTCGAGGCCGCGATCGTGCGCGGATTGAGCAAGCGACCCGAGGACCGCTACGCCTCGATGCTGGAGTTCGCGCGGGTGCTGCAGAAGGTGCAGATTGAACTATCGATTGCCGTGACAGTGCTGGACGTGCCCGACACCCTCGTGGGAGAGCTGCGTTCGGGGGGAGCGGCCGACGAGCCCGGCTCCGACGACGACGATCGCACCCGGGTGCGCAGCGTGGCACGCATCGATCCCGAGGGGACGCCGCTGGCCCCGGCATCCGGTGCAGTCGCTGACCCGGACGACGAGGGCGAGGTGGCGGAGGGTCCGGTCGTTGCACGCCGCCGGCTGCTGGGCATGGTGAGTGCGGCGGTCGGTGTCGTGGCGGTGGTCGGGGTGACCCTCGCGGTCCTGGTCGGCGCCGACGGCGCGGTCTCGCCCGTGCCGGATTCCAGCGCTGTGCCCGCGCCCGTGGACGCGATCATCGAGTCGGATGTGCCGACACCGGTCGGCCTCGTCGGGGTCGTGAGCGGCACCGAGGCGGTCTTCACCTGGACGAATCCGTCACCGGAGACCGGCGACCTCTACCTGTGGAGCGCCGTGGTGGCGGGTCAGGACGGCGCGGTGCACACCGTCGCCGAGACCACCGTGACCGTACCTCGTCTCGATGCGCCGGGGTCGGGGTCGGAGACGTGCGTGGCGGTGTCCGTTCGCCGGGCCGACGGGCGGTCCTCGGGCGAGGCCGCCACGGCGTGCGCCGCGCCGGTCACCGCGCCGGTCACCGCGCCGGTCACCGTGCGGGGCTGATTCACAGATTCCGGCACGCGTCGGCATTTCCGGCCACAATGGAGTGCGTCGAGGAGGTCGAATGCAGTCTGGGCTTGGTCCGCACTGGTCTGTCGCGGAAGGCTGGGGGAGTCCGCTCGCGCATCATCTGGTGGTGCGGGAGATGATCGGCGCCGACGAATTCGATGAGTTGCGGCTGCCGCACACCGCGGCATCCGTTGTTTTGGTGCCGGGCATTCCCCGGCGGCTCGCGCGCATTCTCGCCAATGAGTGGCGCCTCTGGTGGAACCGGTGCGTTCTCGAAGAGCCGGGGCCGGTGAACGCCGATTTCCGTGATGCGGCGGGGCCGGCCATGCCGCAGGGCGAACACCTGAGCGCCTTCGTGCTGCGGCACTGGACGCAGATTCGGGCGCACGCCGACGAGATGAATGAGCGGGCGGGCGCGGCGGCGGGCTTTCCCGGCGACCTGTCGATCACGCACGCCGTCGCCGACGTCTCGGCGACGCTCAACCGCCCCACCCACCCCTTCCAACTCACGATCGAGGTGCTCTCCCTGGGAGAAACCGGACTCTGGCGGGTGGCGCCGACGCGCGTTCTGGTGAGCACCGACCTGCGCCTCGACGCCCCCATGTTCGCGGTGCTCCTGCACCCCGTGCTGCGTGATCTTGCTTAGGGTGCACTGAAATTACCTGTACACCCCGCCGGGCGAGGTAGCGTGTGATCGTCCGGTCGTGAAGCACGCCGGACGGGGGCGCCACTACGGCGTATGCACGGCACATCAGGGGGACTCTTTTCATGCTCACAACTTCATTCGTCGCGCTTTCGCTCGCGATCCCGTCGGGCGCGTCGGTCACCGGCGCGGCGGCCGAATCGTCTGACGGCGTACTCGCCGCCACCGGATACGCCACCCCCCTGCTGCTGATCTGGGTGGCGTTCGGCCTGCTCGCGCTCGGCGCGGCATTCGTTCTGCTGCGCACGACCGTGCGTCGCAGCCGCACCGCGTAGCCCGCACGCAGCCCGCGCTGCGTCAGGCGCAGCTAACACGCTGTGCAGAGAGGCTGATACGTTCTGGTGATGAAGACTCTGTGGGGGGCCGGCGTCATCGCCGTGTCTGCAATCATCCTGATGTCCGGCTGTACGACCTCGCCGGAGGGGGTGCCGACGGCGGAACCGTCGCCGAGCTCCTCGGTCGAACCGGTGTCGACGGAGCCGCTGGCCTGCGCCGCGCTCGCGGATTCCGCCCTCATCGACCAGGCCCTGCAGTCCGCGTCCGCTCCGGCCGCGTTCGAGCAGGTCTGGCTGGCAGAGCGCGGCTACGCGGAGCTCACGTCCTACGCCGTGCAGGCGGCCGGTGGCCTCAGCTGCGCCTGGGTGACGGTGCCCACATCCGATCCCGCCTCGGATGCGGGCACGCCGTGGCTCCAGCTCGCCCTCCTCCCGGACGCGCCGGAGGTCATCTCGCCCTATATCTTCGGCGATGGGCCCACTGACGCCACGCGCACCATCGGCACGCGCACGGTGACGGCGAGCTGCGGCGACCCGGGGTGCGGAGTGGTGGCCGTCGTCAATGACACGTGGGTGGATATCCGCCTCAACGTCCCCGGTCTGGGCACCACCGGCGGTGGCCTGGGTTCGATCGACACGATCTTCGAGAACCTGTCGCCCGCGATCGCGGCCGTCTTCGACACCGTCGAGGGCGCGAGTGCCGAGCAGATGTCCTGGCCTGCCACCTCGACGCTGACCGCGGCAGAGCAGTCCGCGCGAGCAACCGGCACCGCCGTGTGCGAGGCGTACCTGCCTCCGGGCGTCTCGCCGTGGCCCTGGATGATCCATCCCTGGTCTGGGAAGCGTGGGAGGAGCCCAGCGTCTTCTTCGGTATCACCGATCTGGCCGCTCGTCGGGCCGGCATCGTTAAGTGCATGGCGCCGGGTGCCACATGGGGGAGCGTGTACATGGACATCGCCCCGGGAAATGCCTGGATCGCGGCGGACATCGGCACGAATTCCCGCGAGAGCCTCGCCTTCACCCGGTCTCTCCTGCCTGGGCAGATCTCCACCGAGGACACGTTCACGGACTGCGCCGACACCGGCGACGCACCCTGCACGGCCGTGTTCTCCCTCGGCTCGGCGGTGATCGAGGTCACCGGGTCTGCCGAGTCCCTCGCCGTTGCCGAGGCCGTCACCGCGCTGGCCCGCTGACGTTCGGGACGTTCGGGACGTTCGGGACGTTCCGGGCGTTCGGGACGTTCCGGACCCCGGCATTCCGGGCCGTCCAGGGCGTTCGGGGTGTTCCGGGCCCCGGCGTTCCGAGTGCCACCAACTCGGGGCACATTCCGGGCCGCCCCCTTCCGTAACCGGGGCGAGCTTTGGGAAGATACACCAGAGAAGACGGGGGATGCATGCTCGGCACGAGGTTCGACCCGCGCCACAACTCCCTCAACGCCCTGCGTCTGGTGCTGGCCGCGTGTGTCATCATCTCGCATTCCTGGGTCGTGGCCGGGTTCGGTTACCCGCCCGCCCTCGCCGGAACCGACCTGGGCATGTTCGCCGTTGCCGGGTTCTTCGCCATCTCCGGGTACCTCATCGCCGGCAGTCGACTGGCGACCCCGTCACTGCCGCGCTTCCTGTTCAAACGTGCACTGCGCATCTACCCGGCCTTCCTCGTGGTGCTCGTGGTCACGGCGGTGGTCTTCGCGCCCGTGTCCGCACTTCTCGGCGGCGGTGCCGTCACGTGGAGCAGTGCGGCGAGCTATGTGTTCGGCAATGCGTCTCTCCACATCACCCAGTGGGGCATCGACGGCACCCTTCAGACATCCGGAACGCCCAACTGGAACGCCCCGCTCTGGTCGCTGGTCTTCGAGGCCCTGTGTTATCTCGGAGTCGGCGTGCTCGCATCCGTGCTGCCGCGTCGCGCCTTCGGCCCGGCCTCGGTCGCCCTGTTCGCCGCCCTCACGGTGGCAACGCTGCTCACCCGGAGCCCGGCGACGCCCACGTTCGGAATGAATCTGCTCGCCATGGGCTCCTTCTTCGCGGCCGGCGTCGTGCTCTTCATCGCCAGACAACGGATGCCGCTGAGCGCGCCGCTGGCCCTCGTGGCGGTGTCGATCGTGGTGCTCGTCACCGCGCTGGGACTGTTCAAGCCCCTCGCCGCCTTCCCGCTCGCGTACCTGATGCTGTACCTGGGCGTGATGCTGCCGCTCCGGCGGGTGGGCGCGCGCAATGACGTGTCGTATGGACTGTACGTGTACGGGTTCCCCGTGCAGCAGCTGTTGTTTCTCACGTTGAGCGCCCTGTTCGGCGCGGCGGCCGTGCCCGTTACGGTGTTCGCGGTGCTCTCGCTGGCGGCGGCGCTGCCGTTCGCGACCGCGAGCTGGTTCCTGGTGGAACGGCCGGCGCTGTCGCTCAAGTCCCTCAGATCGGGGAAGAGGGTGTCGGTTCCGGTATGACCTGCAGCCCCGCGGAGGAGTTGGCGGAGAGCGAGAGCGCCTCCACCCATTCGCGATTCAGCGAGGGAACTCGGCTGCCGAAGTACTTGAAGGTCAGGGGAATGCCTGGGTGTAGCCACACGGTGCTGCGACCGCCGCCCGCGAGCGGGTCGTCCCGCCACGAGAAGTAGAAGCTCTCGCCTCGTCGCAGTTTTGTGCCGATGACGAGCTGGATATGGGCCAGCACACGATCATCAAAGTCGGCCGTCAGACTCGAGTCGTAGGTCAGCTTACCCATTTCAGTGCTCCACTATTTTGAACGGGCTGCGGTCTTGTCGAAACCCCACCGTGCTCACAGACGCACAGCCCACGGCCTCACTTCCACTGTGGAAGTACAACTTCTCGAGGCTCCCTCAGCCTAGTAAAAGCGGGTGCTCGAAATCAGTCGGAATAGGCCTCTCATCAGCCCCAAATCGGGGGGTACGGCCGGTGCCCCTGCCCCAATTCTCGGCCCCCCTATCGAGAGTGCGGGGGCGGGGCCACTATTGCGGCAGCTTTCGTGAACCATGAGTGGAGGGTCAGCGCATGCGCACACTGAGTTCCATCCGAAAAGAGCACGTCGCGATCGGCGGCCTCGCGATCGGCGGCATCGTGATTCTCATCCTGCTCTTCGTCTACAACCTGGTGGTTACCAGGGCCAATCCACCCGTGCCCGGCCCCGGCATCAGCTCAGCCCAGCAATTCGCCGCGGCCTGGGCAGGCTTCACCTCCACGTGGGTCGCGCCGCTTCAGCAAAGCGCAACCAGCTTTCTCTCGTTGGTGATCGGCTTCATCGTGCTCGCGCGCTTGGTCTCCCTGATTCCCCTGTGGAACGTCGGCCAGAGCGACAAGTACGGCTTGCGGGCGGCACTCGGTCTGGGCCTCTCCTTCGTCGTCGTGGCGTCCATCGCCCTGGTCTCTCTCACGCCTCTCTGGCAGCTCGCCTGGCTCACCGGTCTGGCCGGTTCCGTGCTCCTGGCCGCCTACACGGCACGCCGGATGGCGCTCCGTATCGAGGTGAGGTTAGACGGAACCACAGCGGATGCCGGCAGCACCGCCCAACTCGCCGCCTTCGTTGCGGAACTGGGAGCGGAGTCGCCGAAGGGCCGGTGGCTCCCTCAGTCGTCGGATGCCACGGGCTTTGAGCAGTCGGAAATCGTGGGACTGCCCACGAACCCGTTCTTCGCTGCGGTCGTGGGAATCATCCAGGCACTGGCGGGCACGGCGCCTGGCGGGTCGTGGTGTGCGTGGCAAAAGACCACTCGCTCGGGGTCGAGATCACCCGCAATAGGAAGGGGATTGACACGGTCCGCGTCGACCGGCGCATCCTGAAGCCCACGGCACTGGCCGCAGGCCCCGATGCGGCCAAGAATGCTGACGCGGCGAAGGATGCTGACGCGACGAAGGAGGCCGAGGCAGCGATGTCCGACCTATATCGCCTCGCGGCAGCCGTCATCCTCATGCGGGTGTCGAAGAAGTACCGAGGTTTCGACGGGCTCTGCGGGGCCACCGAGTGGAAGAGCGTTGGACTGCACTTCCTCGCCACCAAGGTGCCGGTGAAGAACGATGAGGCGATCGAGCTCCTCACGTATGCCGTCGATGACGACCCGCAAAACAGGCTGGCTGCCCTCTCCCTGAACTGGCAGTTGCATCGCTACGCGACGGACCCAGACGAAATCCAACGCCACGCCACGTGGCTCCTGGGGCAGCTCGACGAGATCAAGGACGAGGTCGAGGGATACGAGGCTCTCCGTCACCGGCTGGTTCTCAATTACCTGACGTCGGTGTGCACCCTGCGCAGTATTCCCGGGCATGCAGACGCCGAGCAGCAAGCGGGCATGCAGGCCCTCAATCTGGTCGCCGCGCTTCACCACGACGAGTCGAATCTCGCCAAGGACATGCGACACCTCGCCGCGGTGTCCGTCCGGCGGCTGATTCCGCACCTGACCGGCGCCCCGCCCACAGATTTGCTCTCGTCGGGCCAGACAGGGCACATCGAGTGGGGTACGGAGGACTGGATGGGTGACGACTGGCTGGAACGAGCGAACAAGAACGCCGACCCTCACGTGAAGTACGCCCTGGCCTGCTATTACGCGCAATCCGAGTCCGGATCGGTTGAGAAGAGCGTGCGCCTTCTGGAGGACGCGCTCGTGCTGCCCGATCTCAAGACCTGGGCCGTCAAAGATCCCTCCCTGCTGCCTCTTCACTCGAGCGCGAAATTTGCGGAGTTCGTGGGCATGGAGCCCGCCGCAACATGGCGTGATGTGCCGCCGTTTCTGCCCTTTAAGACAAAGCTCTCGCGTCTCGGCATCGCTACGCCGGCTCAGCTCGTTGCGGCTCAGACTGCTCCGATCGTCGGGGCGGGCTCGCCCGGAGCCGCTTTGGCCGACTATCTGGCTGTGGGTGCTCTTGAACTCACTGTCCTGTTGCGGGCCGCGACTTTTTGTGAGGCTGTCGGGGAGCAGGGCCTGAATTTTGGGTCCTTCGAACATGAGCTGATATCCGCGCTCCTCGATCAGGGCATCACGGAGATTCATCAGGTTGTGCTGATGCCGCCTGCCGAGCGACGAAAATTGGTTGCTCAGGTCTCGGCGGCGATAGGGACGAGGTGCGTCGCCGGGCCCGATGCCACCACGGTTTCGGGATGGCTCGGCGGGTTCTACATCGACGTCGACATCCTCTGAGGTGCCCCACTCCTGACGCCGGCTAGAGAACGAGCAGGGCCGGCACCACGACGAGCGCGTTGAAGGTGACGTGGGCGATGATCGCGCCGCCGAGGCGTCCGGTCAGCACGGCCAGGCAGGCCGCCCCCAGCCCGAAGACGAAGGTGGACACTCCGGCCACCCATACGCCGGTCACCGTGCCCACGGTCAGTACATGCACGAGGGCGAAGACGAGGGCGCTCACCAGCACGGCAATCACGGTCGAGGTGCCGCGCGCCCCGCCGCTGAGTCGCGTCACCCCGAGCACGGAGCGTAGCAGCAAGCCGCGAAAGAACAGCTCTTCAACGAGGGGAGCGAGAAGAACGGGGGCCAGGAGCGCTCCGAACAGCCACCATCCGTCGTACACGGTCTCGCCGAACGTCACCGCCGACGATCCCATCTGTCCGTAGCCGAGAATCTCCACCACGCTCGCCACCGAGCGGGCGAGCAACCCGATCGACAGCCCCCACAGCAGATCGAGCCAGTGAAACCGCAGGCCCAGGTCGTGCCCGTGAAAAAGCCAGGCAATGCCCACGGCACCGAGCAGCGGAATCCACACGGCCAGGTAACTCAGCAGCAGGCTCACGTTCGGGTCGGTGATCCAGAACTCGGCGGCGGCCAGGCTCGCAAACAGAACGAGGGCCACGGCGAGCACCACGCCGACCGTCGCATCCGTCAGCCCGCGTTGCGCATCGAATATCCGGGGCTTCGTGACCTCACTCATAGTTTCCAAACTACTGCCACGCGGCCCACCGACGCCGTCCCGCGGAGCTGTGGCGGCCACCTGCAACGCAGCGCAGCGCTCTTTTACACCTCCACGTGAGCCGTGTAAACCACCCCCAAGAAGAAACCTAACAATCTCTCATTTATGCGACACTTCACACAAACATGCGTGTGGCATGCCCGAAGAAAGGCCGTTGAGTGGAACTTCGCGACTACATTCGCATTCTGCGCAAAAGCTGGGTTCTCATTCTGCTGCTGACGCTCGTCGCGGTGGCCGGAGCATCCGTGTTCTCGATCGTGCAGACGCCGAAGTACAGCGCCA
>NZ_JPRS01000167.1 GCF_000738085.1 Cryobacterium sp. MLB-32 | reverse complement strand
TGTCTTCACGACGAGATATTTTTGGCCCTATTTGTACTCACAAATTCGCTCGTCGCGTGCCCCCGAAGCGGGGGGCCTGATTTAGGGGGGCATTTAGGACTTGCACTTCTGCCGATGCCTTGTATGCTGATATCCGTCAGAGCGAAAGTTCTGGCCGGCAGTGCTACGGTTCCCCCCAATCTATGCACTGCTAGGCGGCACCTGTTCCCCCCAATAGGTGCCGCCCCCTCTTTTTTAACCGGACGATTGTTTCGCCGGTGCTGCGTCGACGTGGAGCTCGTCCTCCTCAGTGTTGAGATTCAGGGCTTGTGCACCGTTTCGGATTCGCTCCCGGCGCTGCCGCGTCATGCGACGTAATGTCGCCCGCATGATCGAACCCTTTGTGGCAGTACCTTCTTATACGGTGGACCCTGCTCCCGCCCCCGTCGATTCGGCCGGGTTCGGTGAGGCCGCCACCGAATCCACTCGCGTGATCCACGCGGGCGGCGTGGCGGTGTCTGCCGGCGTGCCAGCATCTGCCGGCGCAACGGTACCCACGCCGCGCACGCCCGTGCCCGGGGAGGCGTCACGGCCCAACGTCGCGGGGCTGGGACCCCTCGCACGCTTCGCCGGCGATCCCCGGGTGACGGACCTGTTTCTGAACGGCGACTCCGGCCTCTGGATCGACGCCGGCTCCGGCCTCGAAGCCCAACCCGGCTGGCACTGCACGGAGGCCCAGGCGCGCCAACTGGCCGTTCACCTGATCGCTCTCGGTGGCCGGCACGTCGATGAGGCCAGTCCCTGCGTGGACGTGCGCCTGAACGACGGCATTCGGGTGCACGCCGTACTGCCGCCAGCCTCGAGTTCGGGCACCCTGCTGTCCATCCGCCTGCCGCACAGCGAGCGGCTGAGCCTCGAGGCGCTCCGTGCCAACGGTCTGCTCGGGACGGGGCCGGAGGCATCCGCTCTGCTCGAGCGCCTCCGCACGGCGGTGACGGGTCGAACGAACCTGCTCATCACGGGTGCCGCCGGCAGCGGCAAGACCACGCTGCTCGCGGCGCTGTTGGGGGAAGCGCCGCCCGGCGAACGCATCGTGCTGATCGAAGACGTCGCCGAGTTGCGTGTGGCGCACCCCCATGTCGTGGCTCTCGAGGCCCGGCAGGCGAACCTCGAGGGAGCGGGGCGCATCACGCTCGAGGCCCTCGTGCGCGAGGCGCTGCGCATGCGGCCCGACCGGCTCGTGCTCGGCGAGTGCCGGGGTGCCGAGGTGCGGGAGCTGCTCACGGCGCTCAACACGGGTCATGACGGCGGGGCCGGAACCCTGCACGCCAACTCACTCGCCGATGTGGGGGCCCGGCTTGAGGCCCTCGGTGCCCTCGCCCGGATGAGTCCGGAGGCGGTTGCCCGTCAAGCGGCCAGCGCGATCGGGCTCGTGCTCCACCTGGAACGTCGGGGTGGCGAGCGGCGGCTCAGCCAGATCGGCCGGTTCGAGCTCGACTCCCGCGGCGCACTCGCGGTCGTGCCGGAATGAGCAGTCGCACCGGCTCCGATAGTGCGCCGCTCGACGACGTCGCCGCCCTCACCGAGCGGCTGGCGGTGCTGCTGTCGGCCGGGGTCTCGCCGGTCTCTGCGTGGGGATATCTCCTGCCGGATCCGGTGCTCCCGCTGCCGCCGGGCCACACCGGCGCGCGGGACGGTCACGGGTTGCGGGGGTCGGCCGCGGAGCCACCCGCGTGGGGCATCATCAGGGCTGCGGCGGAGGCCGGCCGGCGGGGCAGGAGCATCGCCGACGCGGTCGCCGAGCGTGCCCGGCACCTGGGAGGGCAAACCGGCGCGGCCTGGCTGGGCCTGGCGGCGGCGTGGGACGTGGCTACCGAATCAGGGGCGCCCTTGGCGGCCTGTCTGCGGGATCTTGCGGCCACATTCCGGCATTTGGGCCAGCTGCACCGAGACCTGCAGGTGGCGCTGGCCGGCCCGCGGGCCACCGCCCGTCTCGTGATGGCGCTTCCGGTCGGCGGCCTGCTGGTGGGGGCGTTGATGGGCTTCGACGCCCTGCACATGCTTTTTCTCACGGTTCCCGGCTGGATGTGTCTGGCGGCCGCGGGCGCCCTGCTCTGGGTGGCGCACCGCTGGAGTGGGCGACTTGTTCGACAGGCGGGCATGACGGATGCCGCCCCCGGCCTGCTGCTCGACCTCACGGCGGTTGCCATGGCCGGCGGCGGCTCCGTCAACCGTGCGCGTGCGGTCGTGGAGCAGGCCGCCGAGAAATTCGGAATTCGCTCGGGCGACGGGGAGGGGTCGGAGCCTTTGCATGCCGTGCTGAGGCTCGCGGAACGGGCAGGTGTGCCGGCGGCGGAGCTGTTGCGCAGCGAGGCCCGGCAGGTGCGGCGCGATGCCCGCAGTGCCGGGCAGCGCCGGGCCGAAGCTCTCGCCGTGACGCTCATGCTGCCGCTCGGAGTGTGCGTGCTCCCCGCCTTCATGCTCGTGGGCGTTCTGCCGTTACTGCTGTCCATTTTGTCGACCACCCTGCGGTCGTTCTGAACGTTCATCATCTGTTTGTCTGAGCATCACTCAAAACTCCTAGCGTGGTGGCAGGACAGCACACGCTGCCCGGCGCGCTCCACAGACCAAGGAGATCCTTGATGAAGCGAAGAGTCCCGTTCCTGACCGCCGTGACGCTGGTCACCGCCCTGACAGCGGCCGCCACGGCCACCGCGCTCGGCGGCGTCGTCCCTGACGCCTCCGCCCACGAGAGCGAGGGGCGGGCGCAGAACGTCATCTATCTGCTGGGAGACGGCATGGGGCGCACGCACGTCACGGCCGCCCGTGAACGCTTCTACGGCGCCGACGGCGAGCTGGCCATGGAATCCCTGCCGGCTCAGGGCTACGTCAGTACCTATGCGGTGGAGAAACTCTCCGGTCAGCCCGGCGCGGCCGACTTCCACCCGAACCCGGTCACGGACTCGGCCTCGGCGGCCACGGCCTGGTCCTCGGGGGTCAAGACCTACAACGCGGCCCTCGGCGTGGATGCGAAGGGGCAGCTGGCGCCCACGGTGATGGAACTCGCCAAGAAGGCCGGATTGCGCACCGGCAACGTGTCGACGGCCGAGATCACCGATGCCACCCCGGCCGGCCAGATGAGCCACGCGTTGGCCCGCGGCTGCCAGGGGCCGGTCTACTCCGATGCCGCGTGTCAGGACCTGGCCATCACCGGTACGCCGTTGCCGACCAGCGACCTGCGCGTCACCCCGATTGCCGACCAGATCGCCCGCAACGGAACGGCCGACGTCATCTTCGGTGGCGGACTCAGTCGCTTTGACGCCGCCGACGAAACGGCGCTCGTGGCCCAGGGTTACTCCGTGCTCGGCTCGCCCGCGTCGCAGACCATCGCCACCGCCACCGACCTCGCGTCGGCGAGTGGGGCCAAGGTGTTCGGTCTGTTCAATCGGGGAAACCTCACCATCGAGAAGGCCAAACAGGACAACCCCACCTCGGTGCAGGCGCAGGAACCCACCCTGCCCGAGATGACGACGAAGGCGATTGCCCTGCTCAGCGACAAGAAGGTCAAAGCGTCAAAGGGCGCGAAGAACGGCAGGGGCTTCTACCTGCAGGTTGAGGGTGCGTTGATCGACAAGCGTTCGCACGCCAACGATGCCGCCCAGACCCTGGCCGAGATCAAGGCATTCGATGACGCCGTGGCCGTGGCACGGGACTTCGCCAAGAAAGACGGCAACACCCTCGTGATCGTGACCGCTGACCACGAATGTGCCGGCTTCAACATCATCGAGAAGGGTACCTTCACGAACGCCGAGGCCTCGACGCCGCCCGCCAACACGGACAGCGGCAACACGGCCAACAACTCCACGCCCTCCCGTGGTTCCAACGCGAAGGACCCGGTTCGTTCCACCGGAATCGTCAACGGTGCCGGCGGTGCCGACCCGAAGAACTTCGGACCGGCTACCTTCCGTACCCCCACCGACCCGGCCGGAGTCGTGGACGGGTCGCCGGATGCCGGTCTGTGGCTGAGCTACCTCTCGGGCAACCACACCGGAGCGGATGTGCCGGTGTACGCCACCGGCCCGGGCTCCGAACAACTGCAGGGGACCGTCGACAACATCGAACTCTTCGGTATCGTCACGCAGGCCTTGCGCCTGGTCGGCTAACAGCAGGCCACCCGACCCCAATATTGCATGCAGGCGGGCGCGGGGAGAACCTTCCCCGCGCCCGCACAGACAGGACACGCACATGACATCTCGTTTTCGCCGGCCATCTGTTCGCACCGTGGTCATCCTCAGCTCGGTCGCGGGCGGGGTGCTGCTGGGTGTCGGTGCGTTCGCCCTCACCGCCCCGGCGACTGAGGCCGCGAACGATTCCCGTGCCGGGGCAGCCGTGCAGACGTCTTTTCCGGGGCTCCAGGCACCCGACAGTGAGCCACAGCTGGCCGGCCTCGACGGGCTGCATCCCGCTGCCGGTCAGGTGGTGTGGGTCAGCGGTCCGTTTGACGACCGTTTCTCGCTCGATGACACCAGCTTCGACGGAACAGCCGTGACCGGGAACGTGCGCGTCACGAGTGACGTGAGCGCGGTGCTGGAGCTGGAAGTCGTGGCCGGTTTCTACGACGTCGGCGGCGATTTTCTCGGTACGGCCCGGTTCGTGCACCACCTCGTTGAAACCGACGCCGGACAGGAGTCGATTCCCGAGGAACGCATCACCTTCGCGGTGACGGTGCCCGCTGCTTTCGCCGGACGGGCAGCGGCGGCCGCCGTCGGGGTGCCGGTGCTCGTGAACGAGTAGAGCGCACCCGGTCCTCCACCGGACACTCCCACGTGGGTGTCTGCACTTTTTCGATGGCTCTCTCCCCGCGGGCATCCTCTCGCGACACAGTGGGGGTGACGCGAGCCGCCCCGGCCCGCGGTGCAGACCCGACAAAGGAGTAGACACCATGGCCATCTCCAGTTCCCCTCCGCTCATCGATCCTCCCAACGTCGCTTCCGCACCGGCCCGGGTGAAACGCCGCTGGCTGGCCCGCCTTGAGGGGCTGGGCGCGGAGGCGGGGGCGGCAACCGCCGAGTACGTGGTCGCCACCATGGCGGCCGTGGGCTTCGCCGGTTTGTTGATCGTGATTCTGCGTGGTGACGAGGTGCGGTCCATCCTCACCGACCTGGTGCGCCGTGCGCTGTCGGTGGGCTGAGGGCTTCGGTCGTGAGACGGGCACCGTGACGGCCGAGTTCGCCACCGTGCTGCCCGCCGTGATTCTCGTGCTCGGCTGTTGCCTCGGCGCCATTGCGGTGATCGGTCAACAGGTGCGACTCACGGATGCCTCGGCCGACGCCGCTCGGGCACTGTCCCGCGGTGACGCTGTCGGCCCGGTGTCCGCGCTCGTGGTGGCCGAAGTGCCGGGAGCGCTGCTGGCTGTCGAGTCCCGGGGTGACTTCGTCTGCGCCCGGCTTGACGCGCCCAGCTCCGTCGGTCTCTTCTCGGCCTGGGGCCTCAGCCTCGATGCCACGTCGTGCGCCCTCGGCGGAGGTCGCTGATGCACCCGAGCCCGCGCCGGCGCCGCGTCGACGGAGATTCCGGCGCTGGTTCCGTGTTGGCGATTGCCTCCTGGGAGCGTCGATCCTGCTTACCGCGCTGCTCATGCCCCTGCTCGCGCTGCTGGGGCTTCAACAATCGGTCCAGAATGCCGCTGATGCGGCGGCGCTCGCCGCCGCAGACACCGCATCCGGGTACGCGGCCGGGTATCCCTGCCAGGCCGCGGTGGCAGCGGCCACTCTCAACGGGACATCCGTCACGGCCTGCACGGTCGACGGACTCTTCGCGACCGTGACCGTGCGCCGACATGTACTCCTCGGTGAGCTGTCGTCGCGGGCGCGGGCCGGACCTCCCGATCCATCCGCTGACACGCCCTCCTCCGAGGGAGTGTCAGGAACAGATGCCGCCCGTTGATCTACTCGAACGACGCTTCGAGGAAACGGTATTCCACTGCGGTGGGACGCACCGGGCCGGCCTGTTGTGCGGATTCCGCGTATTCGAGGCCGGCTCCACGCGTATAGAGGTAGCGCTTACCGGCCTCGGCCGGGATCTCGATTCGCGGCTGAGGGTCCCCGGTGTCGAGGAAGGCGGTGGTGATGGTCTTTCCTTCGAGTGGGCCGTCCGTCAGCTTCGCGGTGTAGGTGCCCTGCGTTGTTCCCATGGCACCATTGTCCTCAGCGGAGGGAAACCCGCAAGGGCGAGATTCAAACCGGGGGCCAGCCGGGGGCGAACCGGGAGGCAACCGGGAGGCCTCCGAGAGCCCGCCGGGTGGCCCCCGATTAGGCGGGTACTCCATTCAGGTGTGTATGGTGTGCTGTGGCCTCTCTATTGGCCACTACGTATAAAGAGGAGTCTGGTGCCAGGCACTAAGAAGCTGGTCATTGTCGAGTCGCCGACGAAGATGAAGTCGATCGCGGCGTATCTCGGCGACGGTTACGAGGTTTTGTCCTCGGTCGGACACATTCGCGACCTCATTGAGCCGAAGAATCTGCCCGCGGAGCTCAAAAAGGGCACGCTCGGTCGGTTCTCGGTCGACGTCGAA